>JASFLG010000178.1:0-7834 GCA_050118205.1 Pseudomonadales bacterium | reverse complement strand
TGCACGAATGGTCAGCGCGACCTCTGTTGTGCCCGCTTCGGGCTGCCGGTGTATGCCGCCCTGCGGGAGAGGGTGGGCGATCGGGTGTGGCAGGTCACGCACCTGGGTGGCCACCGGTTTGCGCCCAACGTCCTGACCCTGCCGGACGGCTGTCTGTACGGCCGGGTTTCGGAAGCCTCGGTGGACGACTTCGTCGCCCGCGTCGAGGCCGGTGACGTGGATTTCCCCCACCTGCGTGGACGTACCTGTTATTCGCCTGCGGTTCAGGCGGCTGAGGCGGCGCTCGCCCGTCAGGGGCTCCGGCTTCTGCACGTGAGTGACGCCGACGGGGCGACTACCGTTTCGTTCGCCGATGCTCATGAACGCCGTTCGGTCACCCTCGTCCGGTCGGCCACTCCCAGACGCGTGCTGAAGAGCTGTGGCGACGAAGTCCCGGAAGAGGTGCACCCGTTCGTTCTCGCCTGACGGTTCAGCCGTCCCGCCCGGAGCCTCTGGTCGGCGGGTTCGTGACGGATGCCGTCCGGGAGAAGCGCGTCTCACCGAGCGGCATGCGCTCGGCAACGAACGTGCGCAGGGATTCGGTGAGCGCATCCATATCGTCACCATGCAGCGCGAGTGCCGGTACCGGATCGAACGGCTCGCCGATGCTGATCCGATACGGGTGTCCGGTCTTGTTGAAAAGCTCCCGGAACAGGGTGATGTCCCTGAGCTCGTGGTGCAGCAGGTAGAAGAGATAGTAGAGCCACGAGTTGCGTGCGCGGATGTGCATGGGAATCACCGGCAGACCGTATTTGAACGCCAGATTCATGGCCGCGGCCTGCCACGGCCGTTCCCTGAGCCCGCGAACGGTCGGTTGCGCGAGGCGTCCTGAGGGAAAGATGATCACCAGCCGCTGGTCTCGGAAAGCGCGCACCATGCTCTTCACGGTTTCTCTGCGTCGCTCGTGGGACCGCTTCTCCTCCATCCACTCGACCGGGACGATCATCTCCGCGAGGCCCGGCGCGGCGCGGATGGCGTCCCGGTTGGCGAAGAAGATCAGATCATCGCGTACCTGCTTGAGCGCATCGAATACGGCGATTCCGTCGGCGATTCCCGCAGGATGGTTCGGCATGACGATGGCGCCGCCGCGCTCCGGCACGTGCTCGAGGCCGACCGCCTGGACGTCCATGCGGATCTGATCGCTCAGGAGCCGGAAGATCTCCAGCCCGCTCATATCCGCCACACGGTCGACGGCGGCGATCGCATCGTGATAGCCAAGCAGCGGCAACAGGGTGGGCTTGAGCGCTCGCCACAGCAGGGGCCGCGTCATCAGCCCCGTCGCCCGCTCCTCGATCAGCGCGTCGATGATGTGCACTCGGGCAACCGTCCCGGTGTCTGTCAGTCTTTCTGCCATTGGTCGATGAATTCGGCCACGGTGGTGTTGAACTGCCCGGCCTGCTCCATGTTCATGCCGTGGCCCGCATCCAGCCGCGCCACCGTCAGATTGGGCATGTGCGACGCGGCATGCTCGGCGAGCGGTTGAAAGCGGCGTTCGCGCGTACCCCAGATCAGGCAGGCCGGACGCGTGTTCTCGGGGAGCCGCGCGCGCATGGACGCCTCCGGATTGGTGACACTGATGGTGTTGGCGATACCGGTCGGATCGTGGGTGGCTGCGTCCCGGATGAGTGCCGAGTAGACCGGCTCGGGCAGGCTCCGGCCGTGGCGCGGATGCACGGGGATCCGCTCCATGGCCGCGCGCCCGCCGTCGCGGATGCGCTGCGCCGCATCGGCCGCGCCCGCCCGGAAAGCTGCCTGCCGTTCGGAGTCGGCCAGCCCCGACGTGGAGTTGGTGAAGAGATGGCCCGTCACCCGATCCGGATACGCCAGGGCGTAGCGCAGCGTCAGCCCCGCACCGAGCGAGTAGCCGAGCACGAACCACCGCTCGGCGCCGAGTGCCTGGCGGATCCGGTCGAACGCGGCGACATACGCATCCGGTGTGTAGCACGCCGGGTCTCCGGGTGACGGCGAGTCATGGTGTCCGAACAGCTCCACGGTCACGGGCTGGCAGCAGTCTGACAGCGCATCGAGGTTCAGCAGCCACTGGGCGCGGCTCGAGAGGAAGCCGTGCACCAGCAGCAGATACGGGCCCCGGCCCTCGTGCAGTTGCCAATCGGGATCGATCATCAGGCCTCCGGGCACGCCCGGTCAGGTTTCGAGAATGCGGCCGGGATCCGGCCTTGCTCAACCGTCATACGGTAACGGATCATCGGATCTTTCGGAACGAGGGGGCGCACGGCGCAGTGACCGAGCCCATCCTCATCGTCACCACCGGTGGCACCATCGACAAGGTCTACTTCGACGCGAAGAGCGAGTTCGAGGTGGGTGAATCGGTGGTCGGTCGTCTGCTCGAGCAGGCCCACGTCCGCCAGCCCTACGAGGTCTTGCCGCTCATGCGCAAGGACAGCCTGGATATGACGGAGCGGGACCGGCAGGCCGTGCGCACGGCCATTGCCGGTCGGCCTGAAGCTCGGGTAGTGGTCACCCACGGCACGGACACCATGACGGACACCGCGGCGGCGCTGACCGGTCTCGGCGGGCGAACCATCGTGCTCACCGGTGCCCTCGCGCCGGCCCGTTTTGCAGAAAGCGACGCGACGTTCAACGTCGGCATGGCGTTCGCCGCCGTGCAGGCGCTCGCCGAGGGCGTCTACATCTGCATGAACGGGCAGGTCTTCCGCGCATCGGACGTGCGCAAGGATCGCGCCAGGAACGCTTTCGTGCCGAGAACGGACCGGCCCCACGGGTGATACACTTTCCCCGAGAGAACGGGGAAGGAGAACGCACATGTACGATCTGCTGATCAGGAACGGAACCGTGGTGGACGGCTCCGGAGGCGCGCGCTACCGGGCGGACGTGGCGGTCACGGACGGCCGGATTGCCCGGATCGGCCGTATCAACGAACGTGCCCGACAGGTGGTGGACGCCGAAGGCCACGTGGTGACGCCCGGGTTCGTGGACGGGCACACCCACATGGACGCGCAGATTTTCTGGGATCCCATCGGTTCCTGCTCCTGCTATCACGGAGTCACCACCGCGGTGATGGGGAACTGCGGATTCACCCTGGCGCCCTGTCCGGCGGACCAGGCCGATCTGGTGTTCCGCAATCTGGAGCGGGCAGAGGATCTCTCCCGCGAGGCGATGCTCACCGGTATCGACTGGCAGTGGGAGACGTTTCCGGAGTTTCTCGACGTCATCGACGGTCTGCCGAAGGGGATCAACTACGCGGGCTACATCGGCCATTCGGCGCTTCGTACCTACGTCATGGGGGAGCGCGCGTTCAGCGAGGCGCCTACCGAGGACGACCTGAACGACATGTGCCGGCACGTGAAGGATGCGGTGCGCGCCGGCGCCATCGGCTTTTCCACCTCGCGCACGCTGAACCACATCACCGCGGACGACCGGCCGGTGGCGAGCCGGATCGCCGACTGGGACGAGGTGCGTGCCATCGTCAATGCCATGGGCGAGACGGGCAAAGGCATCTTCGAGATCGCCGGGGAGGCGCCCGGGCGGGATCCGGCACGGATCCGCGAGTATCATGAGCGGCTCAGGGATCTGGCGGTGGAGTCGGGCGTTCCGCAGACCTGGGGCATGTTCAGCATCCGGGTCGCTCCGGACTTCTGGCGGCCCTATTTCGACCTTCTGGAAGAGACGGCGGCCATGGGCGGTCGAATGTTCGCCCAGACCCACAGCCGGGCGCTCAACGTCCTGCTTTCGTTCAAGGCCCACACGCCATTCGACAAGTGGGACGTGTGGAAGGAGGTGCGCGCGCTGCCGCTCGATGAGCAGAAGGCCAGGCTGGCGGATCCGGTTCTGAAGGCGAAGCTGGTCGAGATCGCCAGCCGGGAGTACACGGGCCCGCGCGTCGTGGGCGCCGAGGCCCGACCCCCGGACTGGGACTGGGTCTACCCCATGGCGGAGATGCGCTACGACCAGCCGAGCATGGCGGCGCTTGCCGCGGAGCGCGGCGTGCACCCGGCGGCGCTGATGATCGACCTGGCGCTCGAGCACGATTTCGACATCTTCTTCCGACAGCCGATCGCCAACGAGAATCAGGACGACGTGCTGGAGATGATGAAGCACCCGCGCTCGGCGGTGACCTTCTCCGATTCCGGCGCCCACGTGGCCCAGATCATGGACAGCTCGCTGCAGACACACCTTCTGAGCTACTGGGTGCGCGAGAAGCAGGCTTTCACCCTCGAGGAAGCCGTCCGCCAGATCACCTACAACACCGCGACGCTGTGGGGATTTCACGATCGGGGTCTGGTCCGCGAGGGGATGGCGGCGGATCTGCTGGTGTTCGACCCGGACACGGTCGGGGCCTGCCTGCCCGAGGTGGTGCACGATCTGCCCGCCGGCGCCAAGCGCCTCAAACAGACGGCCACCGGGATGCGGCACACCATCGTCGGCGGTGAGGTGCTGCTGACGGACAACGAGCATACGGGCGCCACGCCCGGCCGACTGCTGCGTCCCTGACGCTTTGTCTGGGTCCGAACCGGTCGCGCGAAGCTCGGGGCGAACCACGGGTTCGCCAGGCGAGGGCGGCCGCGGACGGACGCGCGGTCCGGAACCGACGATCAGGAAGTGTTGCGCCAGGGACGGCTGGTATATCCTCGCCATCACCCGCACCCGTAGTTCAACTGGATAGAGCATCGGCCTTCGAAGCCGAGAGTTGTAGGTTCGAGTCCTACCGGGTGCGCCATTTTCTCCCGCTCCCTTCGCGCCCTGCGCAGGAGTGCGGATAGGGCGCAGCCGCTGGCGTGCAGGTAGAATGCTGCGCCCTGATGAGCACCCACGCAGCCGATCTGCCCATGCCGTCCCGCTCCGCTGCCGGCCGGCGTCGATGACCTATCTGCTGAGCACCCTGGCGCTGCTCTGCGCGCCGGTCATCTACGCGACGCTCGACCGGTTCCAGGGTTCCCGCGACGTGCTGGAAGGGTTCGTCCTGATCACCATCACGGGCATCGTCTGCCTGCACATCGTGCCCGAGGCGTGGCGCCTCGGAGGGACCCCGAGCCTGTTCTTCCTGGTCCTCGGCCTCGCTTTTCCACTGCTGCTCGAGCGTGTCTACCGCAGGGCCCTGGCGCGCGCGCACCTGCTGGTGCTGGTGCTCGCCGCCGCGTCTCTGGTGGTGCACGCAACGCTCGACGGCATCGCGCTCCTGCCGGCGGTTGCCGGTGAAAGCGTTCTGGACAATGGGCTCGCGCTGGGCGTGATCCTGCATCGCCTGCCGGTCGGGGTCGCCGTGTGGTGGGTGCTGCGTCCCCGGTTCGGTGTCGCGGTGGCGGTGGCGGTCCTGCTGGCCATCGTGCTGGCCACCGGGATCAGCTACTTCTTCTTCGGCGCCGGTCTTCTCAGCGGAGATCTGACGAGCCTGGCCTTCTTCCAGTCCTTCGTTGCCGGTTCCCTGGTGCACGTGGCGCTTTTCGGCGCCGGTCATGACGAGGCGCACGACAGCGACCACGACCACGCGGCGGACGAAGGGCCCCATCTGGCGGGTGCCGGTTTCAGACGCCGGCTCCGCTCGCGGCCATTCTGGATGGGCATCGGCATGGGACTCGTCGCCGTGGGGCTGCTGCCACACATTCCCGCGAGCTGAGACACGACGGGGTCGGCGCCGCCGTGATAGGCTTCCGCGCTCTCTCTGGACCGGCAGCTGCCATGAGCGATGTGTTTGATTCCGTAGAAGAAGCCGTTGCCGCCATCCGCGGCGGCGAGATGGTCGTGGTCGTGGACGACGACGACCGGGAGAACGAAGGGGACCTGATCATGGCGGCCAGCAAGGCGACGCCTGAGCAGGTGGCCTTCATGATCCGCCACACCAGCGGCATTCTCTGCACGCCCATTCTCGAGGAGCTGGCAGCCCGGCTGCATCTTGATCCCATGGTGGCGCGCAACGACGCGCCCATGAGCACGGCGTTCACCGTTTCCATCGACTATCGGGACGGGCTGACCACGGGTATCTCTGCGGAGGAGCGGGCCGCCACCGTGCAGGCGCTGACCAGCAGCAACGTGGGAGCCCAGGACTTCGTGCGCCCGGGGCACATCTTTCCCCTGGTGGCGCGCCGGGGCGGGGTGCTGGTGCGCTCGGGTCACACCGAGGCGGGGATCGACCTCGCGGTGCTGGCCGGCCTGCCGCCGGTCGGGCTGCTCGCGGAGCTGGTCAACGACGACGGCACCGTGCAGCGTCTGCCACAGCTGCGTGAGTTCGCACAGACGCACGGGCTCAAGATCATCTCCATCGCCGATCTCATCGCCTATCGGCAGCGGCGCGAGCATCTGGTGGAACGGACCATGGAGTTCGAGGTGAAGACGCGGATCGGCCCTGCCAAAGCCTATGCGTACAAGACGCGCTTCGAGGACGCTGAGCACCTGGCGCTCGTGTTCGGCAATCTTTCCGATTCGGTGCCCGTGCGTATCCACCGTGAGAAGCTCCTTGACGACATCTTCGGTCCGCAGACCAGCCACGCGCACAGCCTGCTCGATGTCTCTCTGGATCGGATTCACGCGCTGGGCGGCGGCGTGCTGATCTATCTGCGTTCCGGGTTCGTCGGCGTGCCGCTGGAATCGCTGGTCCATCACAGCCGGGAGGAGTCGCGTCGGGCGGAATGGCTGGAGATCGGTGTGGGGGCGCAGATCCTGCGGGATCTGGGTCTGACTCGTATCCGCCTGATAGCCGGTCGGGAGGTGGACTACGTGGGCGTGGAGGGATTCGGTATCACCCTGGAATCGACGGAACTGCTCGCCGACTGAGCATCGTGGCGCCCGTACCCACTGCCGCCATAGTGGAATCCGGCGACCCTGGCCTGCTCTCCCACGTAGACGATGCGAATATCGCCGGTGCGCTGGCCGCAGGATGCGCAGCGCAGTCGACGTCGCAGGTCGTCGATCGTCAGTTCGCTTCCGAACCGGTCGATCAGCATCTGTATTCTGACCTTTTCCATGCGGGTGCAGTCGACACAGACGGCATAGAGGTGGAAGCTTTCGAGCAGGTCGGCTACTTTCTGCATGCTGTATTTATATACAGTATTCCGCGAATCCGGTCGAGCACCAGGAGAACACGGTCGAGATGAAACCCATCGCCATCACTCTGGGTGATCCTGCCGGCATCGGTCCGGAGGTGCTCGCCAAGGTACTCAGCGCCTGGGCGCCCGATCCGCAGTGCCCGCTCCTGCTGGTGGGTGGCGGATGGTCTCTCGCCGAGGGTGCCCGGGCGGCGGGGGTGACGCTCCCGACGCTGCCGCGGGTGCAGCGTGCCGGCCCCGACCTGCCGCCGCTCGCGCTGCTGGATCTGGATGGCCGGCCGGACGATTTCCGCTTCGGGCGCGTGGATGCAGCCTGCGGCCGGCTGGCGGTGGCCGCGGTGGACGCGGCGGCCAGGCTCTGTCTTGCCGGCGAGGTCGCGGCCATGGTCACCTGCCCGATCAACAAGGAAGCCATTCATGCGGCCGGCTTCGTGGATGACATCGGGCACCAGGAAATCCTGGCCCGTCTGTCCGGCGCGGAGTGGACGGCGACCATGCTGATGACGCCGGGACTCAAGGTCGTGCACCTGTCCACACACAAGTCCCTCATCGAGGCCGCCCGCTACGTGACCCGTGCCACCGTCCTCGAGAAGCTCGCGCTCATGCAGGAAACGCTCGGTGCCTGGGGGCTTTCCCGTCCGCGGATCGCCGTGGCCGCGCTGAACCCCCATGGCGGCGAGGGGGGGTTGATCGGCCGCGAGGAGATCGAGGAGCTCGTACCTGCCGTGGGCGCGGCCCGCGACAGAGGCATGGACGTAACCGGGCCCATTCCT
>JASFLG010000177.1:0-7849 GCA_050118205.1 Pseudomonadales bacterium | reverse complement strand
CGTCGTTGCGATTCGCGCGGCGGGGGATGAGGTCGCGGGATTCGAGGCCGGAATCGCGCGACAGATCGAGCGCTGCAATCCCGAGACGCCTGGATTCTCTGTGGCGGATCTCGAGGCCGGCTATCAGGCGCTGCGCGAGCACTGGCACACGCTCAAGGATGCGCTGCTGGCGAAGGCGGCCGCGCGCCAGCTGCCGATCAGCCGGCTGAACTCCACCACGGAGGGATTGCGCAGTTACCTGAAAGTGGCCGAGCAGCTCACCAAGGCGGCGTCGCGGCTGCACGCCCTTCGTGCGTCGCCCGGGCCCGCGGCGACCCCGGAGCGCAACGACGATGACGATCCCGGTAGCCCATCGCCGGCCGTCGACTTTGCAGCCAACTCCTGACCGCGTATCCTGAACCGCTTGAACGCCGGGCAGGCTTCTAGATCCCGAACGGTCCCGACCGTTTTCCTTCTATTTGTCTCACCCTTTGGAACCCACACTCCGACAACGGAGGTATCCGCTATGAAGATCGCGCCGGAACGCGTCGTATCGATTCACTACACACTGACCGACGAAGAAGGTCAGCAGCTCGATTCCTCGGAGGGCCGCGAGCCGCTCTCCTATCTGCACGGTACGAACGGTCTGATTCCCGGACTGGAGAAAGAGCTCGAAGGCCGGGAGGCGGGAGAGAAGTTCGCCGCCACCATTGAGCCCGCGGAGGCGTACGGGGAGGTCAATCCGGCGCTGATTCAGGAGGTGCCGCTGGACGCGCTTGCCGGCATCGAGAATCTGCGCGTGGGGATGCAGCTGCAGTCGCAGAGTCCGGACGGACGCGTGCAGCTGCTCACCGTGGATGCCATCGGCGACGAGTCGGCGACGCTGAACGCGAACCACATGCTGGCCGGCAAGGTGCTCCACTTCCACGTGGAGATTGCCGAGGTGCGTGACGCCACGTCCGAGGAGCTCGACCAGGCGCAGACGCGCTGATCAGGAGCGACGCCGGCCGGCGCCGGTCGCTCAGCGCTTGCGGCCGCGGCTGATGACGATGTGCTTGCTGCGGCCGAGGCTGTCCTGGCCGCTCACGCCGGAAGGCACCTGCTCAATCTTCTTGCCGGCATCCAGGAAGGCCTGAACGTCGGCAGCGAGCGCCTTGCGGCGCTCATGGCTGGATGGGTCGGTGGGACTGGGTTTGTTTGCCATGACGACCTGCCGGCTCAGAAGCGGCCGCCGCCGCGTTGCCGCTGGTCGTTGGCCTCGTTGACGCGAAGTGCCCGGCCGCCGACCTCGGTGCCGTTCAACTCTTCCATGGCGCGCTTGCCGTCCTGCATCTCGACGAAGCCGAAACCCCGGGAGCGCCCCGTGTCGCGGTCGGTGATCACCCGGGCCGAGTCCACGGGACCGAAGGGGCTGAACATTGCCTCGAGCTCGCTGTCGGTCGTGCTCCAGGGCAGGTTTCCTACGTATAGTTTCATCTGTTAGTCGTTTCCGTTCCGTATCCGTATCTGATTCGCCTTACGGCGCAGCGGCGCGGATCCCGCTGGTTGAAATCTGTCCGCGCCACACCATTGAGAGCTAGAAGCGATTGCCGAAAACCGACGGAGACACTGACCGAAGACTACGAATAGACGGGCGCAATGGACCGGAAGATGATCGGGGCGGGCATTTCTATGCAGCCAGTATAGCGCAAGTCGCCGGTTTTCTCCCCCGTCCGTCCGCGGTGTGGACCCTCGTCGACGATTGAACCCAACCCGCAGAACATCGTCCAACCAGAGCGGGGCGCCACTGCCCGGGCTTGTGTGCGCTATGTCGCAGTGCAACAATTCTCCGCCTGGCGCCGACAACAGGTTCGCGCCAGCAACAACAACGGAACCCAGAGTCATGAATCACCGGCTGCGAGCCCTTCTGCTCGCCGTCCTGCTGCTGTCCGGGACGGTCACGCTGGCCGCGACACCGAACATGCCGCCTCCCGCCATCATCGTGGAGACCGTGGCGCGGCACCCGATCGCCGATCGTCTGGAAGCCCTCGGCACCCTGCGGGCGAACGAGACGGTGCGGATCACGGCCAGCGTTTCCGACATCATCTCGCGGATCAACTTCGAGGACGGCCAGGCCGTGGAAGCGGGCGACGTGCTGGTGGAGCTCACGGATACCGAGGAGTCCGCGCTGCTCGCCGAGGCGGAATCGCTGGCGGATGAAGCGCGCAAGCAGTTCGAACGCTTCGAGGGGCTGGTCGCTCGGGGCAGCGCGTCGGAGTCCCAGCTCGACGAGCGGCGCCGGGAGTGGCGGGCGGCCGAGGCGCGACTGGACGCGGTGCGCTCCAGACTCCGTGACCGGCTGGTGACCGCCCCGTTCAGCGGGCGGGTGGGACTGCGCAACGTCAGCCCAGGCGCGCTGCTCTCGCCGGGGGATCCCATCACCACCCTGGTGGACGATTCGCGCATGAAGCTCGACTTCAGCGTGCCGGCCCTGTACTTCGCGAGCCTGCGACCCGGCACGCGCATCGAGGCGACCTCACCCGTGCTCCCCGGGGAAACCTTCGAAGGCACCGTCTCGTCGGTGGACAGCACCATCGATCCGGTGACCCGCGCCATTACCGTGCGCGCCGTGCTGCCGAACCAGGAGCACGAGCTCATCGCCGGCATGCTGATGACGCTGCAGGTGCTGCGCAATGAGCGGGATGCCATCGTCATCGCCGAGGAGGCCATTGTCCCTCAGGGCGAGAACGAGTACGTGTTCGTGGTGGTCGACGCCGACGGTGCGCTGATCGCCGAGCGGCGTGCGGTGGAGCTCGGCACGCGCGTTCCCGGCAGGGTGGAGGTGCTCTCGGGACTCTCGGAAGGAGAGCAGGTGATTACCCACGGCACGCTCAAGGTCCGCCCGGGCATGGAGGTGCGCATCAAAGCCGTGGACGACGGCAGCCGGCCGATCGCGGAGCTGATTCGTCCCGACGCCAACGCGGGCAGGCGCATTGAGGTGATGCCGCCCGCATGATCATCACCGACATGTCCGTACGACGGCCGGTGTTCGCCGCCGTCATCTCCCTGCTCCTGATCGCGTTCGGGCTGATCGCCTTCGACCGTCTGCCGCTCAGGGAATATCCGGACATCGACCCGCCGGTGGTCAGCATCGAGACCGTCTACCGCGGTGCCGCGGCGTCGGTGGTGGAGACCCGTATCACCCAGGTGCTGGAGGAACGCATCGCCGGGGTGGAGGGGATCGAGTACATCGAGTCCTCGAGCAGTGACGGCAGCAGCAACATTACCGTGGAGTTCAAGGTCGGCCGGGACGTGGACGCGGCTGCCAACGACATCCGCGACAGGGTGAGCGGCGCCCTTCAGAGCCTGCCCCGGGAAGCGGACCCGCCCGAGGTTCGCAAGGTGGACGCGAACGGGTCGGTGATCATGTGGATCAACCTGGTGAGCGACCGCATGACCGTGCCCGAGCTCACCGACTACGCCGAGCGTTATCTGGTGGACCGCTTCTCGGTCCTCGACGGCGTGGCCCGGGTTTTTGTCGGCGGCGCGCAGCGTTACGCGATGCGCATCTGGCTGGACCGGCGTGCGCTGGCGGCACGGGGACTCACCGTGAACGACGTGGAGGATGCGCTCAGGGCCGGTAACGTCGAGCTGCCCGCCGGCCAGGTGGAATCGGTGGAACGGCTGTTCACCGTGCGCGTGCAGCGTAACTTCGAGACGCCGGAGGACTTCCAGCAACTGGTGATTGCGGAAGGGTCGGACGGCTACCTGGTGCGCCTCGGTGATGTGGCGCGGGTAGAGAAGGGCACCGAGGAGGACCGCACGTTCTTCCGTGGCAACGGCATCCCGCAGGTGGGTCTCGGCGTGGTGCGTCAGTCCACGGCCAACCTGCTCGACGTGGCCCGGGCGGCGAAACGCGAGATGGACGTTCTGGGTCCGTCCCTGCCGGAAGGCATGGCCTTCAAGCAGAGCTACGACTCATCCGTGTTCGTCGAGGGGGCGGTCAACGAGGTGTACAAGACCCTGTTCATCGCCGTGGCGCTGGTGGTGCTCACCATCTTTCTCTTTCTCGGCAGCATACGCGCCATGCTGGTTCCGGCGGTGACCGTGCCGGTGTGCGTCATCGCGACCTTCATCGCCCTCTATGCCCTCGACTTCTCCGTGAACCTCCTGACCCTGCTGGCGCTGGTGCTCGCAATCGGCCTGGTGGTGGACGATGCCATCGTCATGCTCGAGAACATCCACCGGCGCATCGAGCAGTACCGGGAGACGCCGCTGGTGGCGGCCTTCCGCGGGGCGCGTCAGGTCGGCTTCGCCATCGTTGCCACCACGGCCGTTCTGGTGGCGGTGTTCGTACCCATCGCCTTCCTGGAGGGAGACGTGGGACGGCTGTTCTCCGAGTTTGCTCTCACCATGGCGGCGGCCGTGGTGTTCTCCGCCGTCGTCGCCCTGACCCTGGCGCCGGCCATGGCATCGAAGGTGCTGCGCGGGAGCGAAGGCGAGAACCGGCTCACCCGTATGATCGACCACAACTTCACCGTGGTGAACGGTATCTACCGGCGCGTGCTCGAGTTCGTGCTGCGCCGTCCGTGGATCGCGGTGGTGAGCTTCCTCGCGGTGATCGCAGTGAGCGTTGTGCTGATCCGCGTGATTCCCCAGGAGTACACGCCGAACGAGGACCGGGGCAGCTTTTTCACCTACGTGCGTGGGCCGGAGGGCGCCACGTTCGAGTACATGACACCCTACATGAACGAGATCGAGCGTCGCCTGACGCCCTACATCGAGTCCGGAGAGATCCAGCGCCTGCTGATCCGCACCCCCGGCGGCTTCGGCGGCGTGCCCCGCTTCAACTCGGGCGTGTGCGTGGTGGTGCTGGCGCCGTTCGGCGAACGCCGTCCGGGGCAGGTGATCCTCAATGAGGTCCGCAGCCTGCTTTCGGACCTGCCCGGCGTGTTCGCGTTCCCCGTCATGCGTCAGGGGTTCGGCTCCAACGCCAACAAACCGGTGCAGTTCGTGGTTGGCGGCAGCTCCTATGAGGAGCTCGCCGGCTGGCGCGATCTGCTGCTCGCGCGCATCGACGAGGACAACCCTGGCCTGGTGGGCCTCGACTGGGACTACAAGGAAACCCAGCCTCAGCTCAAGGTGCTGATCGACTACAACCGGGCGGCCGATCTCGGCGTCTCGGTCGCGGACATCGGCCGCACCCTGGAGACGCTCCTCGGCTCGCGACGGGTGACCACCTATCTCGACAGTGGCGAGGAGTACGAGGTGATCCTCGAGGGTGAGCGGACCGCGCAGCGCACGCCGTCCTCCATGGAGAACATCTACGTTCGCTCGGCCAACTCCGATGCGCTCATCCCGCTGGCGAACCTGGTGCGGCTGGAGGAGTTTGCCGACTCGAACACGCTCAATCGCTACAACCGGGTGCGCGCCATCACCTTCGAGGCCAATCTGGCCGACGGTCTGGTCCTGAACGACGCCATCACCTATCTGGAAAACCTGGTGCACGAGGTGCTGCCGGAGGGCGCGGTGATCGACTACAAGGGTCAGACGCGTGATCTCAGGGAATCGGGCGCGTCGGTGATGTTCGTGATGCTGCTCGGCATCGCCGTGGTGTTCCTGGCACTTTCCGCACAGTTCGAAAGCTTCCGCCACCCGCTGACAATAATGCTCACGGTGCCGCTGGCCATTGCCGGCGGGCTGATGGGTCTGTGGGTGACGGGCAACACCATCAACATCTACAGCCAGATCGGCCTGGTGATGCTGGTGGGGCTGGCCGCCAAGAACGGGATTCTGATCGTGGAGTTCGCGAACCAGCTTCGTGACGAAGGTATCGCCTTTCACGAGGCGCTGGTGCACGCCTGCGAGGTGCGCCTGCGGCCGATCGTGATGACCACGTTCACCACCGCGGCAGGCACGATCCCCCTGATTCTCAGCAGCGGTGCCGGCGCCGAGACGCGTCAGGTGATCGGCACCGTGGTGTTCTCCGGAGTGACCGTGGCGACGCTGTTCACCCTCTTCGTGGTGCCGGTGGCCTATCAGATGTTCTCCGGGACGGCGTCCTCACCGCGCGCGACGGCACGCCGGCTCGAGCGGGAGCTGGAGCGCCAGCCCCGCGCCGATGGCGGCGAATCGGAGCTGCAGCCGACCGGGGGCTGACTTAAGATGTCCGGCTCCTGCCCGCCGGACATCGATCATGCGAATCATCCTGCCCGCCACCCTGCTGCTGATGATGAGCCTCCCGGCGTTGGCGACCGCCGAGGAGGTGGATCTCGCGGTCGTCAACCAGATCAGAAACGAGGCCTTCTATCACTCCCGGGTGATGGATTACCTGGACCTCATCGCCGACCGCAACGGGCCGCGAGTGACCGGGTCGCCCGGCTACCGGCGCGCGGCCGAAGCGGCCATCGGCGCCTTCGGGGAAGCGGGCATCGGCAACGCACAGCTCGAGACCTGGGGAACGTTCGGGCGCGGCTGGCAGTGGACGCGGGTGGCGGTGCAGATGCATGTGCCTCAGGAGACCACGCTCGTGGCGGTGCCGGCGGACTTCGCGCCGGGAACGGACGGTCCGGTCCGTGGGAGCGTCGTGTACGCGCCGGTATGGGAGCTCGAATCGGACTATCCGGAGAACGGGAACCTGGTGCGGGTGGCCGAGCAGCAGGCGCGCTGGATGGACGAGCAGCGGGGCAGGCTCGAGGGCAAAATCGTGATGCTTCAGCATCCGCACCCATGGGAGCTGCCGGACGAAGCCCCGGTCTACCGGTTCGGCGAATCCGATCTCGAAACGCTCGACGAGACCGGCTACGGCCAGCCGCTGGACCCGGGTCCCTACCCGACGCTGCGCTGGCCTCTCGTTGCGTTCCCGGTGGACAAGGAAGCGGCATCGCGGGTGTGGGATGTGATGCCGCTCGAGTTCGCGGCGGACCGCTGGGCCCTTGAGCAGCACGTGCACAGCCGGCTGTTTGCCTTCCTGGTCTCGGAAGGGGTGGCTGCGGTCCTGATTCCCGGCTACAAGACGGCCGCCGCCGTGCTCTTTCAGAGCGACTACGGCACCTTCGCGCCCGGGGACGCGGTACCGCCGCCGACGGTGGCGCTGATGCCCGAGCATTACAACCGCATCTACCGGCTTCTGGAGCGCGGCGAACCGGTGGAGCTCACCGTGGACGTGGACGCGGAGCTCTATCCGGATCAGCCCGGTACCAACGTGATCGCCGAGATCCCGGGCACCGGGCGGCGCGGCGAGCTGGTGATGCTCGGTGCCCACTTCGACTCCTGGCACGCCGCCACAGGAGCGACCGACAACGCCTCGGGCAGTGCCGTGGTGATGGAGGTGATGCGCATCCTCAAGGCCCTGGACCTGCCCATGCGCCGCACCGTACGCGCTGCGCTGTGGGACGGCGAGGAGCAGTGCCTGTGTGGCTCGCGCGGTTACGTGAAGAAGCACTTCGCCGATCCGCTCACCATGGCGCTCAAGCCAGAGCACGCCAGGCTCTCCGCGTACTTCAATCTGGACAACGGCAGCGGCAGGATCCGTGGCGTGTACCTGCAGCAGAACGACATGGCGCGTCCGATCTTCGAGGCCTGGATGAAGCCCTTCGCCGAATACGGGGCGATCAAGACCACCATCATCAACACCACCGGCACCGATCACCTCTCCTTCAACGCGGTCGGTCTGCCCGGATTCCAGTTCGTGCAGGACCCGCTCGACTACGAGCTGAACACGCACCACTCGAACGTCGACGACGTGGGTCACGTCATCGAGGGAGATCTCATGCAGGCAGCGGCCGTGATGGCGACGGCCGTGTATCACGCCGCGGTACGGGAAGAGATGATGCCGCGCAAGCCGCTCCCCGCGCCGTTGCCACCCAAGGATCCGCTACCCGAGATTCTG
>JASFLG010000176.1:0-7867 GCA_050118205.1 Pseudomonadales bacterium | reverse complement strand
GTCTTCTGGCTCGCGGTGGGGTTGGTCGGTTTCCTGTTCGGTGTCGAGCTCGGTGGTGCGTGGTTCGCCGATCAATCCGACTGGATCATCACCTTGGCGGCTGTCGGGCTCGGTGTGCTGGGAATGGTCATGGCCATCGTCCTCGAAAGGGTCGCCATCGCGCTGGCGGGATTCTACGCCGCAG
Organism: Pseudomonadales bacterium; assembly: GCA_050118205.1. Taxonomy (GTDB): domain Bacteria; phylum Pseudomonadota; class Gammaproteobacteria; order Pseudomonadales; family Azotimanducaceae; genus SZUA-309. Next base: position 7,683 of record JASFLG010000176.1, on the reverse strand, counting down.
CGTATGTCGCGCTGATCGTGGGTAGACTCTCAGGTCATGAAGTGCTGCCCTTTTTCGTGCCGATAGCGGCCGGCGTGGTCGGCGCGATCGCCACAGCCCTGCTCACCGACCCGGCCATCATCGCGCTCACGGCGCTCTTTGGCTCCGCGGCAGCGGCCTCTGCCATGGATCTCGACCCGATCCCCCGTGCACTCGCGTTTGCGGCCTTGGCACTTCTGGGCAGTCTGGCTCAGTACGCGGTCCTGGTTCGACGTCGAAGGAGCACCTGAGGCCGGCACCTGCCCGGCCGGGAAGCGTGTGCGCCGGAATTCATCCCAGGCGGTGTCTGCGCTGCTAGACTTGGCCGCGTATGACAGACGACAACACCCCGTATGCCGGGCTGTCCCCGGATGCCATCCTCGACGCCCTGGAAGCCGCGGGATTCCTGCCCACGGGTGGCCTGCTGGGGCTGAACAGCTTCGAGAACCGCGTCTATCAGATCGAGCTGGAGGATGGTGCATTCGTCGTTGCCAAGTTCTACCGCCCCGGCCGTTGGACCGACGAGGCGATCCGCGAGGAGCACGAGTTCACGCTCGAGCTCGAGTCGCACGAGCTTCCCGTTGTGCCGCCGCTGGTGCGCGACGGGGAGTCGCTCTTCGAGCACACCGGGTTCCGCTTTGCGGTCTTTCCCCGCCAGGGCGGCTATCCGCCGAATCTGGAAGACCCGGACACCGTCACCGTGCTGGCGAGAACCCTGGCTCGCCTGCACGAGGTGGGCGGGGCGCGTCGCTTCGAGCATCGACCCCGCCTCACCACCGAGCGCTTCGGCCACGAAAGCCGCACCTACCTCCTCGAGGAACGCTGGCTCCCTCCGGATCTGGAAGCGGCCTACGCGAGCATCACCGAGCACCTGCTCACCGCGATCGATGGGCGATTGCCACGGGAGGCAGCCGGTCAGCGCATTCACGGCGACTGCCACATGGGCAACGTGCTCTGGCGCGGCGAGACGCCCCATTTCGTCGACCTCGACGACTGCCAGACGGGACCCGAGATCCAGGACCTGTGGATGCTGCTGTCGGGCGAACATCACGAGCGTGAAGCACAGCTCAAGGTGCTGCTCGATGCCTATCTGCCTTTTCACGATCTCGATCTGGCCACTCTGGATCTGATCGAACCGCTGCGCACGCTGCGAATCATGCACCATGCGGCCTGGATCGCCCGGCGCTGGAGCGATCCCGCGTTTCCTGCCGCCTTTCCCTGGTTCGACAGCCAGCGCTACTGGTCCGATCACATTCTCGAGCTGCGCGAGCAGCAGGCGGCTCTGGAAGAACCGCCCCTTCGGTATCACGGCTGACACCCGGTCAGACGTTGGCGCTTTCCTGCAGACCGAGCTCGTTGCGGTTTTTGATGAGGTTCCCGTAACCGGCGAGCAGAAACGGGCGCTCGCCTGGAGGGCAGTCAGCCAGACGATCTTCGAACGCCGTTTTCACCTCGGGGAGCCAATCCGGCGTGGCCGGGATCGGGGTGAATGCCAGCTGCCGGGCGGCCGCTGCCTGAGTGGGAAAGACCCTGAGGCCACCGACAATCTCCCGATCCAGCGCTTCGGCCAGATCATCCACGGAATCGAAAGAGCCCTGCATGGGCGCGCCGAAGTGCACGTGAACCCGGCCCTTGAAGCCTTTGAGCCCCTCGAGAATGCTCGTCAGGTCCTCGTTGGGCGCCTTGCGATACGTGCCCTCCCGCTCACGTACGGCCAGCTCGTGCGCCTTCAGACGATCGCAGGGATCGAGCTCGTAGGAGATGGCCACCGGCACCAGGTTGATGAGCTCGAGCAGCGCGCCGAGCGATGCCACCTCCTTGCGCCAGGCGAGCGCCAGCATCTTCAGCAGCGCCGGATCCGTGCGGTCGAAGCCGTCCTTGGCGCGGCCCTCGCGTTGCGCGATCCACACGCTGTGCCTGGCGTCGAGCGCGTACCGGATGTAGCGGGACGTCCGGGTCAGGGCCCGGTAGGCCGCCCGTTTACCCGTGACGCTTCGCTCGATCATGAAGCTCTTGTTCAGGCGCATCAGGTCCGCGGCAACCGGGTCCGAGAAGAGATTGTCGCCCACCGCCGCTTCGGGTGTCGCGTAACCCGCCTTGTGCAGCACGTAGTTCACGAGACCCGTGTCCATGCTGATATCGCGATGATTCGAGATGAACAGATACGGCACGCCTCGCGAGAGTCGGTCGAGGCCGCTCACGCTGAGCTCGGCGATGGTGCTCCGGATCAGCCGGGCGTAATAGCGCGCCAGGAAACGCTGAACATCGTCGATGCTGTGAAAAGAGCGGGCCCTCAGGCGGATCAGAAGACCCACCACGGCGTGCGTCGGTCCTGGCGCGGCATCGGCGAACGTCGGCACCAGCAGCCGCGCCGCGCCGTCGATCAGTCGTGGATCCTCCAGCAGGCGTTCGACCACCCCGGGGACCTCGTCGTCCCGGTACGGTCGGATGTCCTCAAATTCCTGCATGCGGGCACGTTAGCTGCAACTCCGCAGAAAACAAGAGCTTGTGCGGGGACACCCGATTCTGTCCCTGAGTGCCTAGAATGATGCGCATGGACATCCGACCAGCCGAACGTCGAGACCTCGCGTCGATCACGGAGATCTACAACCACTACGTGATCAGCTCACACGCCACCTTCGATGTGGACACGTTCACCGAGCGCACGCGGGAGCCCTGGTTCGCCGGGTTCGACGGTGCACGCTACCAGTGCTGGGTAGCGGACGACGGCGGTCGGGTGCTCGGCTATGCCTGCTCTCAACCCCTGAAGCCGAAAGCGGCCTACCAGACCTCGGTCGAGGTCAGCGTCTACGTCGCTCCCGATGCACACCGCCGCGGTCTCGGGCGGGCGCTCTACGGGTCGCTGCTTCCCGCGCTGGAGAACAAGGACGTGCACCGCGCCTACGCGCTCATTGCCCAGCCCAACGAGCCGTCCATGACGCTGCACACCAGGTTCGGATTCCGTCCCGTCTCGCACCTCTCCGAGGTCGGTCGCAAGTTCGACCGCTACTGGGATGTGGTATGGCTCGAGAAGGCGCTCTGAGCGCCTTCTCGCGCTAGGCGAGAAGGCTTCGCCTCTCGATTCAGGCTCGAGAAGGCGCTCTGAGCGCCTCCTCGCGCTAGGCGAGAAGGCTTCGCCTCTCGATTCAGGCTCGAGAAGGCGCTCTGAGCGCCTCCTCGCGCTAAACGAGGGCGCCGATCAGGATGACGACGCCCATCAGCAACAGCAGCGAGAATGCCGCACGCTTCATCGTCGCATCGGACACCGGGGGCGGCAGCTCGCGGCCGAGCCACGTGCCCACCAGAACCAGTGGAACCGCAATGCCGGCGAGCAGCAGCACGCTCGTGGTCAGCCCGCCCTGCACACCCACCACGATCGTGCGGGTGCTGGTCGTCAGCGCGAAGGAGCAGAGTAGCGTCGCGCGGATGACGGCGAGCTCGAGCGGCTGGCGGTAGGTGAACCAGCCCATGATCGGCCCGGATGCCGAGAACATGCCTCCCACCACACCCCCGGCGAGGCCGGCCGCGAAGCAGGCCCAGCTCGGAGATTCGCCCTTCAGCGGCGACGGGCGGAGCATCATGGACAGGCTGCCGAGCGCGATGAACAAGCCGAGCAGCACCTGCAGGACGCCCCGGGCATCCTGGTCGAGCCAGGTGAGCACCCAGACGCCGATGCCGATGGCCGGGATCTGCCCGAGCGCCAGCCATAGAAAGATCCGACCGTTCACCGAGCGGGTATGACCGACAAGGGCGAGCGCCACGTTCAGCAGCGAGATGAGACTGGCGGCCGCCGTGAGCACCGGCAGGGGCACCGTCCCGCTGGCGCCGGTCACGGCGATGACGATCATCCCCATGGCAAAGCCGGTCACGGCCTGCACGTAGCTGCCGAGAAGTACCGCGACCAGGAAAACGAGCCAGCCTGCGACGTCCATGGGCGCCGCAGTATACTGCCGCTTCACTCGTCCACCCGGAAAAAGGAACCGCATGGATCTCGACATGATCGGAAGCTCCGCCCTGGTCACCGGCAGCTATCGCGGCACCGGCCTGATCATCGCGCGGAGGCTGCTCGACGAAGGCGCTTCTGTGTGGGTACACGGCCTCGAACCCGGTCAGGCGGAAGCCGCGGTGGCGGAGCTCGGCGGCGGCCGACCGGTCACCGGCGATATCCGCACGGAAACGGGCAGCGCCGAGCTCATCGAGGCCCTGGGTGGCGAGACGCCGGAGATTCTCGTCAACAACTATGGGGCCGCGGAACGGGGCCGCTGGGAGGAATCCGGCACGGATGACTGGCTGGCTGCTTACCAGCTCAACGTGCTCTCCGCCGCGCGTCTCATTCGACACGTGCTGCCGGCCATGCGGCAGATGCCACGGGCACGCATCATCAACCTCGGCACCGTCGGATCGACCCGGCCGAATGCGGCGAATCCTCAGTACTACGCAGCGAAGGGTGCGCTGGCCACCATGACGGTGAGCCTGGCCAAGGCCGTAGCGGGGAGCAATATCCGTGTGAACCTCGTCTCTCCGGGCCTCATTCTCACCCCCGAAGTGCAGGCCGCGTATCTGGAAACGGGCCGGCGCAAGGGCTGGGGCAGCACGTGGGAAGAGGTAGAGCCGCACGTCGCGCGAGACATACCTATCGGCCGCATCGTCACGCGCGACGAGGTCGCGGCGCTGGTCGTCTTTCTCGCCAGCCGGGTGGCAGATGGCATCCACGGTCAGAACATCCGCGTCGACGGCGGCAGCCTGGACGTGCTGACGTGACCCTGGACCGACCCTGGCAGCGCCTCGCGGGTCTCGCGGTCGTGCTCGCCTGCCTCGCCCTGTACGAGCCGGGCAGCCCGTCGATCGTTCACCGCCTGGTTTACCCGCTACTCATGGCTGCCGGTACCTGGGCCCTGGTTCAGAACGTGACCGTGGTGGCGCTGGCGGGCACGTTTCTCGCCGCGGTTCACTCGGACCTCGGCGCCGACGACTGGGTGTATCGGTTCGCGTATCCCGCGTTGACCGCTACCGGCGCCATGATTCTCCTCGGGGTCGGCGTGCGCCGCTTCCGGCGGCGGATCGCAGAGACCCACGAGGCCCGGTGGTCGGAACGACGCTCGCCGTGACCCCCGTCTGCCTCGTGACCGGCGCCACCAGCGGTATCGGAAGGGTAACCGCCGAGGCCATGGCGCGAGCCGGCCACCGGCTGCTGATGGCCTGCCGCGATCCCATCCGCGCCGACGCGGCCCGCTCCGAGATCATCGAGCGGACGGGCAACCGGGACGTGCACGTGCTGACCTGCGACCTGGGCTCCCTGGCTTCCGTTCGCCACTGCGCAGCCCAGACACTGGCGCTGACCGACCGTCTGGACGTTCTCATCAACAACGCGGGGATGATGACCACCCGCTTCCACACCTCCGCGGACGGCGTGGAGCTCACGCTCGCCGTGAACCATCTCGGACCCTGGCTGCTCACCCGTCTGCTTCTCGATCACCTGCTCGCCGCCGGCAGCGCGAGAATCGTCAACGTCGCCTCCGCCGTTCACCAGAGCGGCCGGCTCGACACATCCCGACTCGATGGCGAGACAGCCCAGGGCTTCAGCGGCATGCGCGCCTACGCCCGCTCCAAGCTCGCCAACGTCATGACCACCCTGTCCCTCGCCGAGCAGCTCGCCGGCACCGGCATGACGGCAAACTGCCTGCACCCAGGCGTGGTCGCGACCAACATCACCGGCGATACCAACGCGCTGCTGCGGATCGGCATGAAGCTCATCTCGCCCTTCGTGCTCCGACCCGAGCAGGGTGCGCAGACGACTCTTTACCTGGCCCTGGACCCGGACATCGCAGGCGTGAGTGGCGCCTACTTCGACGAGCATCGCAAGCGGCAGACCCCATCCGCCGCCGCCCTCGACCGGCAGGCCCGCGACGCCCTGTGGGCCTGGAGCAGCCGTCGGTGCGGACTCTCCGAAGGGATCGGGCGGGTGAACGCGGCACCGTGAAGCTCGCCCTCATCATCTATCACGGGTACAAGGCCTACCGTCAGGCCTTCCAGACCATCACCGCCGGTGCGCGGCAGCGCTTCGAGGCGGGAGGCTGGCAAGCCGTGCAGCGGGCGAACGGCCAGCGTCTCGCGCTCTATGCCACGCACCTGCACGCCGTGACCCGGCAGATGAGAAACGAGCTCGACGGGCTGACGCCCGATCCGGCTCAGTGGATCCGGTGTCGAGCCGACTACCTGACTCTGATCGAACGCGAATACAACGCCGAGCTCTTCGAGACCTTCTACAACTCCGTGCACCGGCACCTGACAAACGACGCGGACGTGAACGACGAGGAGATGTTCGTCAGCACCTGTCACGAGATCCCGCCCGTTCCCGCTCGAGAGCCGCTCACGCGCAGGTACACGACCGAAGACGGCATCGTCGAGATGGTCAAGCAGGTGACGGCAGACCTGCCCGTTCAGCTGCCGTGGCGGAACCTCGATCGGGACATCGGCAACGTGCTCCGCTCGCTCGTTGACGAGCGGCGGGAGATCTCGAGTCCAGCCGGCCTGACGCTGGAGCTCCTCATCCCGGTCTTCTATCGTAACAAGGCAGCCTACGTGGTCGGACGCCTGAACTATCACGCGAAGAGCTGGCCGATCGCGTTTCCGCTGCACCGGGACTCCCATGGGCGCATGTACATCGACACGCTGATCTGCGATGAGGACGAGCTCTCCGTGGTGTTCAGCTTCACCCGCGCCTACTTCATGGTGCTTACCGAAACCCCGCACGCGGTCGTCGACTTTCTCCAGGAGCTGCTGCCGAACAAGAAGCGCTCCGAGCTTTATTCGTCCATCGGTCTGCACAAGCACGCCAAGACCGTTTTCTATCGCGACTTCCTCGATCACCTGTCGCGCTCCAGCGACCGGTTTGTGATCGCCGCCGGTATCAGAGGCATGGTGATGACCGTGTTCACGCTGCCGTCCTATCAGATCGTCTTCAAGATCATCAAGGACGAGTTCCCGCCGCAGAAGGATGTCACCGCCGCGGAGGTCCGGGAGAAGTATCAGATCGTGAAGTCCCACGACCGCGTCGGACGCATGGCGGATACGCAGGAGTTCGAAAACCTGGTGCTGCCTCTCGAACGCTTCGACCCGGAGGTTCTCGACGAGCTCGAGCACGTGGCCGCCTCCTCGGTGACCGTGGAAGGTGACAAGGTGCGCATCCGTCACGTCTACACCGAACGCCTGATGACGCCATTGAACCTCTATGTCGAGCAGGCGAGCTCCGAGCAGCTGGACGAAGCGCTCGACGAGTATGGCAACGCGATCAAACAGCTCGCCGCGGCCAACATCTTTCCGGGCGACATGCTGCTGAAGAACTTCGGAATCACGCGTCACGGCCGTGTGGTGTTCTACGATTACGACGAGATCTCCTACCTGACCGACGTGAACTTCCGCGCAATCCCGGAGCCGCGCACGCCCGAGGAGGAAATGGCCGCGGAGCCGTGGTATTCGGTGGGCAGAAACGACGTGTTTCCCGAGGAATTCAGGCGCTTTCTGTTCGGCAAGCCGGGTATCAAGCGCCGCTTCATGGAACTGCACGGCGAGCTGTTCGACCCCGAGTACTGGAAGGGTCTGCAGAAGGAGATACTCGCCGGGCAGGTCATGGACGTGTTTCCCTACCGGCGCAAGAAGCGCTTC
>JASFLG010000175.1:0-7901 GCA_050118205.1 Pseudomonadales bacterium | reverse complement strand
GTCAGCTCGGTCTGGGTCATGGGCTCTCTCCTCGGTGAGGGGTGCTCAAATGGGTATGACGTCGACGGCGACCTTGAGCTGTTGCGCGCCGCCGCCGCGGATGTAGCCACGTGTGGGACTGACATCGCTGTAGTCACGCCCCCACCCCAGCGTAATGTGCTCCGTCTGAGCCTGGATGTTGTTGGTGGGGTCGAAATCTACCCAGCCGAACTCGGGGCACCACACGGACAACCAGGCGTGTGACGCATCCGCGCCGGTCAGTCGCGGCTGTTCGTGTGGCGGCTGGGTAAGCAGGTAGCCGCTGACGTATCGGGCCGGCAACCCCCATCCGCGCAGACAGGCGATGCCCAGATGCGCGAAGTCCTGACAGACTCCGGCACGCGCCTCCAGCACACTGGGCACGGGCGTGAAGATGTCTGTGACGCCACCGCGATAGTCGAAGTCCGCATGAATCTGCTCGGTCAGCTCCATGGCCAGGCGCAGCAGCGGTTTGCCCGGCGTCATCAGCGGGGCCGCATACGCGCGGGCGCCGTCGATGGTGACGTGCGGCGAGGGAAAGCAGAATCGGCCTGCCTCCCTCGCCTCGACGGTGGTGGCATTGCGGGCGAGCGCCGCCGCCTGTTCCCAGCCGGGGCTCAGGTCCAGCAGGACGTCCTCGTTCGCCGTGACCGTTACCTGGGCCTCGGAGAGAATGACCAGCTCGTCATGCGGATCGCGGATGAACACATCAGTGACGACATTGCCGAAGAAATCGGCGCGGCTCTCCTGATTCATCGGCGTGGGGGATACCGCGATCGACGAATAGGCTACCTGCTGACGGGCAAACGCCCGCGGCGTGAGGTGCAGGCACTGGTAGGAGCTGACCACGCTGTGCTCGTAGCTGTAATGCGTCGAGTGGCGAACCCGGTAGTCCATGCGTACGCTCAGTGTCGGTGCGCGATGGTGGGATCGAAATAGGTCCGCGTCACCACCGACTGCAGCTGGGTCAGGTTTTCCTCGGTACGCTTGAGCAGTCGGTTCAGATGCGTCCGCAGGCCGGACTTGCTGACCACGCTGCTGAGCTTCTCCATGTCTGCCAGTGCCAGGTCCGTGTGCGCAGCCAGCAGCAGACGCTCCGCCTGGGAGAGGTCCTGGTCGGTGCCGATCTTCGGCATGGTGCCCATGTGTCTCTGAAGGGCTTCCACCTGATGGATCAGCCCCCGCGGGTTGGTGGTGTCGGTGAGCAGCAGGTCGAGCACGGTGGTCAGCGTCGGTGTCGTCTGGTAACGGGCGCGATGGGTGAGGGTGCTGTCGCAGGCATCGAGCAGCAGGGTCAGCGCACCCGGCGCCAGCGGTTCCCGCGTGCACAGCTCACGGATCACCCGGATCATGTACAGGCTGCGCTCGAGCCGTCGCCCCGAGTCGAGCATCCGCCACCCATATCCCCGGGTCATGTTCTCGTGGATATGACCATTCAGTGCCGAGAGCTTCTCGATCAGCTCGTCCAGCAGGCGAACCACGTCCGCGGCGGTGTGAGCGCGCCAGCGGAGCTGGGGCGCTTCGCGCAGGCTCTCGAACAGCCGCCAGGCATCCCTGGAGAGCCGCTCGCGCACGTGCTCGGCGGTGCGGCTGACGTTGGCCAGCACCTTGGCGAGCCCGTCCTCACTTTCCGGATCGAACAGAATCGTCCACACCTCCTGCTCCACGGCGATGCGTCCGGCGCCCGCCGCCCGACGCGCCCGGTGAGGCGACAGGTAGTCCTGGGACGCGAGCAGGCGGGTCAGAATGTCCAGCGCGACGGGCTGATCCGAGATGTCGCCCTCGCCGCTCAGGTAACGGAACAGCGAGCGGTAGAGGCGCACGGCACCTTCCGTGCGCTCGAGGTAACGGCCCAGCCAGAAGAGATCGTCTGCCGTGCGGCTCGGCAGGTCCCTGTCGCTGCGGCGCGTGGGCAGTCGGACCGCGGAGGGCAGCCGGGTGATCTCGTCGCCCCGGTGCCGTGGCAGCCAGACGTCCTTGCTGATGTCGCCAGCGCTGGTCGCGACCCGCACGAGCCCGCCGGGCATCACCTCGTAGCCGTCCGCGGTGGCCGCGACGAACACGCGCAGGGTCATCGGCGCCGGCTCCCAGTAGCCATCCGGATGCCAGAACGGCACCGTGGACAGGGCGATGGGCTCGCGGCCGACGAACGCGTAAGGCGCCTGGCGGATCTGCGCCGCGAGGGCATCACTGCCTTCGCTGGTCACATCCGGCGCCAGATAGCTTCGTACGCCGGTCGCAAGCAGCGGCTTGCGCTCGAACGCATTGCGAATCACCAGGCTGTCGAGCTGATCCGTGACGAACTCGAGCTCCTCGGGTTGCCCGCACCACCAGCTTGCCAGGCTCGGCAGCAGCAGCGATTCGCCGAGCAGGCGTTCCGACAGGCCAGGCAGGAAGCTCATGATCGCGTCGTTCTCTACAACACCGCTGCCGATGGCGTTGGCGACCAGCACCTGCCCGGCGCTCGCCGTGCGCAGGAGCCCGGGGGCTCCCTGCATGGATCGGGCGTTGAGCTCCAACGGATCGGTATAGGCGGAGTCGATCTGGCGGATGATCAGGTTGATCGGCTTCAGGCCCTCCAGCGTCTTCAGATAGACGTGCCCGCCCTGCACCGTGAGGTCGACCCCTTCCACCAGCGGGAAGCCGAGATAGCGGCCGAGAAACGCCTGCTCGAAGTAGGTCGACTGGTCGGTGCCGCCGGACAGGATCACGCTCAGACCATCGCTCGTGCCCACCTGCACACCGAGGCGCTGCAGGTTCGCACTGTAGCTGCGAAAGAAGTGCGCGAGACGGGCGATGCTGCCACGCTCGAACAGATCGGGCACGGACCGGGACATGATCATCCGGTTTTCCAGGGCGTACCCGAGACCGGAGGGCGCCTCTGTCCGATTGGAGAGCACTCGCCACTGACCGTCGGGCGACCGGCCGAGATCGAACGACAGCAGGCTCAGAAAAACGCCGTCCGGCGGCTGGTAGCCGCAACAGGGCAGCAGGTAGTTGGGATTGGCGAACGCCAGTGCCTGGGGCAGGGTGCCCTGCAGCAGGCTGGTGGGACCGTAAAGGTCGGCGATGATACCGTTCAGGAGCCGGGCGCGTTGGATCAGGCCTGCCTGAATCTGCGCCCACTCGCCGGGTTCCAGGATGTAGGGCAGTCCGTCGAGCTCCCAGGGCCGGCGCGCCCCATCCGAGAAGTAGGTGACCGCGTTCTCGTTCAGCAGGCGTCGGATGCTGGCGTCCTGGGCCCGGGCCCAGCTGCCCTCCGGATCGTTCAGTACCTCCTCCATGAACCACCAGTGCGCGCGCACCTCGCCAGCCGCGAGGAACTCGTCGTAAACACCCACTGGCGGCTCGTAGCCCGCCGCAAACAGGGGTGATGTGCTGTCCGACCGGTTCATGCAGGGTCCGAAGCCGCGAAGCAAGCCACTCTATGGAACCTCTGACAGATTGTCACGGGGCGGGTATGGTCTGGGAAATGAGGATTCCACGGCCGCCGCACCGCTTCCACCTGACGCCGAAAGAGGCGGTGTCCGTCCAGCGGCGTCTGGCGGATCGTGTACGGATCACGCCGCTCCCCAGGGTACGTCAGGTGCTGGGTCTGGACTGCGCGTTCGCCGGCGACCGGGTGCTCGCCGTTGGCGTCGTCTGGGACGTTCGCGCCCGGCGTGTCATCGAAACCCGGGGTGCCAGCGCGCCGCTGACCTTTCCCTACGTGCCGGGATTGCTCTCTTTTCGCGAGCTGCCGGTGCTGCTCGCGCTGATGCGCCGGATCGTCTCCAGGGTGGATGCGGTGCTCTGCGATGGCCAGGGAATCGCCCATCCACGACGGTTCGGCATTGGCGCGCATCTCGGGGTGATCACCGGCCTGCCGACGGTGGGCAGTGCAAAGTCGCGGCTCTGCGGCACTCATGCGGACCTCCCGCTGGTGCGTGGCGCGTCGACCCCGCTCATTGCCGAGGACGGAAGCGGCGAGCGTATCGGCAGCGTTCTCTGCACCCGGGACGGTGTGCGGCCGCTGTACGTGAGCCCGGGGCATCTGGCGGACTTCGCGAGCGCCGAGCGGCTGGTGCTCGACTGCAGCGTCGCGTTCCGGCTGCCGGAGCCGACCCGGCTTGCGGATCGGCTGGTCGCGCGGTTCAAACGCGACGGAGCTTATCGGGGCGGATTGTCTCGGGGTGGATTGTCGATGGCGGCGAAGTAGGCCCGGGCCGCCGCCTTGACCCGAGGCGCCAGCACGAGCGCCGAGAACATCGTGGGGATGGCCATCATTGCGAATGCCCCATCGATGATGCTGATGGCGGCGCGCAGCGAAACGAGGCTCGCGACGATGATGAAGCCGACGTAGACGAGGCGATAGTAGAACTGGGCGCGCACGCCAAACAGAAAGCTCGCGCACTGCGAGCCGTAGAACGAGTAGGTGAAGATGGTCGTGATGGCAAAGCAGACGGCGCACACGAACAGCACCACCACGCCGGCGGGCCCGAGCATCTCGCCGAACGCGGCTGCGGTCAGCGTTACCCCGGAGGCCACGTCCTGCGCCTGCCAGACCCCGGAGATGAGGATCAGGGAAGCCGTCGCCGTGCAGATCAGCAGCGTATCGACGATGGGACCCAGCATGGCAACCAGACCTTCGCGGATCGGCTCGCGGGTCTTCGCGGCGCCGTGGGCGAGCGATTCGGTGCCGATGCCCGCTTCGTTCGAATAGGCGCCACGCTGCACACCGTAGAGGATCACGCTCAATAGCGAGCCGCCCAGCACGGCCTGCCCCGAGAACGCATCGCGCACGATCAGCGCGATGACACCGGGCACGGCGTCCGCGTTCATCAGCAGCACCAGGGCGGTGGTGGCGAGATACAGCGCTGTCATGGCGGGCACGATCCGGCTCGCGACCGCGGCGATGCGCTTCAGCCCACCGAAGATCACGCCGGCGCTGAGCGCCGTGATCACGACCCCGGTGACGAGGTTGTATGTCATCGGATCGGCGTCCGGCGCCAGGAACCCCTGATCGATGTACACCACATCGCGCAGAATCTGCACGAGCTGATTGGCCTGCAGGGCGGGCAGGGCGCCGATCAGGCCGAAGAACGCGAACCAGTAGGCGAGAAAGCGCCAGCGCGGGTGCATGGCCTCGCGGATGACGTACATGGGCCCGCCCTGCAGATCGCCGGCGCTGTCATGCCCCCGGTACATGACGGCCAGGGAGCAGGTGAAAAACTTGGTGGCGATGCCGAGGATGGCCGTCATCCACATCCAGAAAATGGCGCCCGGTCCCCCCACCGTGATGGCGAGCGCGACGCCGGCGATGTTGCCCATGCCGATGGTGCCGGCCAGTGCTGCGGACAGGGCCTGAAAGTGGTTGATCTGGCCCGGATCGTTGGGGTCGTTGTAACGGCCGCGCAGAAGTGCCCAGGCGTGGGGCAGGTGACGGAACGGCGCGAATCGCGTGTACAGAAGGAAGAAAAGGCCGCCGCCGAGGAGCAGCACCAGCAGCCACGGGCCCCAAGCCCAGCTCGAGAAAGTCGTTGCAACTAATTGAAAATACTCGATCATCTTCTTCTTTTTGTGGGGGTGATCGGCGCCGGGGTGGTCGCGAGACGCCCACGGTAGCCGGTTTGACGTCCGGCCGCACCCCGCCATCGGCGGGTGCGTGAGATTTCTCGAGATTGCCGGGTCCGATGGCACCGCCCGGGAACCCCGGTCCGCCGCCCGTCAGGTTGCGGTTGACCCGGCCAGCGCGGTTGCGGTGTATTGACCGCATGGAGAGGCGGGATTCCTGGCCTTTCCGTGCGCCAGTGAACGGTGCCGCGCCGGGACCGCCTGCCGTTCGACTTCTGAGGTGAGAGGCCTCCCGATGAGCTTGGAGAACCCGCTCGGCAAGCCGGCCGAGTACATCGATACCTACACGCCGTCGCTGCTCTACTCGATCGAGCGGTCGGACGGCCGCGCAGCACTGGGCGTGGACCCGGATCGGCTGCCGTTCAGGGGCGAGGACGTGTGGATGTGCTACGAGCTCACCTGGCTCGGCGGTCGCGGCAAACCGGAGGTTGCCGCGCTACGCATCAAGGCGCCCTGCAGCTCGCCATGCATCGTGGAGAGCAAGTCGCTGAAACTCTATCTCGGGTCCCTTGCGCAGACCCGCTTCACCAACCGCGCGGAGTTGCTCAACACGCTGAATGCGGACCTGGGTCTGGCCTTCCGGGCACCGGTCATGCTGGAGCTGATGGACCTGGCGCAGATCCCGCCGATCGTGACCGCTCCGCCGGGCACCTGTCTGGACGGCCTGGACGTGAAGATCGGCTGCTACGAGCGGGACCCGGCACTGCTCGTGCTGGAAGCAGGCGAGGAGCGGGTGGTGAAGGAGACCCTGCATACGAATCTGTTCCGCAGTCTGTGTCCCGTCACCGGCCAGCCGGACATTGCCACCATGGTGATCCAGTATCTGGGTCGGCCCATCACGCGAGCCTCGCTGCTGGCGTATCTGGTCTCCTTCCGAAGCCACGCGGCCTTCCACGAGGCCACGGTCGAGCAGATTTTCGTGGACCTCGCGGCGCGCTGCGTACCGGACCAGCTCTCGGTGACGGGTCGATTCCTGCGTCGGGGCGGTATCGAGATCAACCCCTATCGGTCCCGGACCGATGGGCACTCGCCGCTCATGCGGCTCCCACGGCAGTAGGCGCGTACCGTCAGTCGCCCCGACGAGGATTGACCAGACTGCGCAGCCAGCGCAGCCAGCCGTTGGAGGCGAGCAGAAAACGATCCAGGGCGTCGATTTGCCGGTCGAGCGCAGGACCGTCGCTGAGCAGGTCCTCGCGCTTGCGCATCAGCCGCTCGGGATCCAGCGTCTTGATCACCCGTGCAGGGTTGCCGACCGCGATCACGTTTGCCGGGATGTCGCTGGCTACCACGGCCCCGGCACCAACGACGCTGTTCTCGCCGATGGTGACCCCCTTGCAGACTATGGCGCTGTCGCCGACCCAGACGTTGTCCTCGAGCACCACGGGCGCACGGTTGCCGATGGGGCGGGCGCGGTCGTAGATGTCATGCCAGTCGGCGTCGGTTACGTAGGCGGACGAGGCGAACATGGTGTTGTTGCCCACGTGAATGCCGCATGCGGAGTCGAGACGCACCCCGGGGCAGAGCAGGCAGTAATCGCCGATGTCGATGTGTCCCTCCGCGTCCTCGAACCGCCAGGTGGTCAGCGCGACGCGCCGGTCCCGAGCGGTGATGATATGCGGGCTGGCGCCGATCCGGATGTTGGCGCCATGAAGCTTGAGGTACCAGGGCTTCATGATCTGGAAGTGAGTGCCCAGGGCGTCGAGCTGGGGTGCGATGAAGTGGTTCACATACGCCCGCTCCAGCGCGCGGTGCAGACGCTTGACGGGGTAGGGGCGCAGATCGGCTCGCATGCGGCGAGGGTACCCGATCCCGGTGAGATCCACGATCCGTGCGGCCTCGAAGCGCTTCCCTCGATCCGGGGGTACGGGCTTCGACGCCCCGCCGGCTATTCATGGCAGGGGAAAATCGTTAGCATACGCGCCCTCGATGGCGACCCTTTCCGGTCCCCCCGCAACGATGGGTTGTAAACCCCGCCAGGCCCGGAAGGGAGCAACGGTAGCAGCCCGCTCGTGTGCCGGGGTGTGGCTGGATTGGGTTGCCACCCGGAGAGGTGTCCGAGCGGTCGAAGGAGCACGCCTGGAAAGTGTGTATACGGCAACGTATCGAGGGTTCGAATCCCTCCCTCTCCGCCATCTGAACGAAAAAGGGCCCGACGGGCCCTTTTTCGTTCAGCCGGTTGCGAGGGAGGTAGCAGGAGAACCCTCCCGGTTCGACTCGGAGGCCATTGCGAAGCATTGCTTCGGAATGGCCGGAGAGAACGTCGTCGCGAA
>JASFLG010000174.1:0-7958 GCA_050118205.1 Pseudomonadales bacterium | reverse complement strand
TCCAGCGCGCCGGCACGTCGCCGGCAACGAACTCGACTTCCGTCAGGAAGGTGGCCAGCTCGCACTCCGCTTCCTCGATCTCGTCCGGCAGCGGCTCGATGGTGTGCCACGGTACGTCCGTGGCGGAGCTCCACTGGCGCTGAAGGGCTTCCTCGTAGAGGAACGAAGCATTGTCCAACCAGATTTCGCTCTTCGAGCGAACCGAATAGCCGCCGATCCGGTAAGCCTCTTTGCGGGCGGTCGCACCCCGGGGGCGTCCGGTCATGTTGTCACTGAACTCCGGCGCGTCGCCGTAGCTGCCGAGCTGAATGTCGGCAAGCGTCAGCCCTTGCTTGCTCGTGGTGGCATGCATGCCCCACTCGCCCTGCCGGTCCATCCAGTCGAGCTTGAGCGCCTCTTCGGGCGTCACTTCGGCCTGATTCATCGTGCTGGTCCTCCCGCGGACTAAGTCGCTCACGGTAGCCCATTTGATGCGGTGAAACCAGCCTGACTAAACTGGCAGGCGAAGGAGGTTCTCACATGCGGGACGTAGCGTACGGCCAGGTGTTTCGTCGTTTGTCAACGCGCCTCGGGGTCTGCGGCTGGTGGCCACGCTGATGCGCCCGTTCGAGCTGCATCCGGTGCTGGCGGCGGACACCCTGCCGGTGACGTCCCTCGACGTCGCGGAGCTCCTGCTGATGAACGATGCCCGTTTCCCCTGGTGCATTCTCGTGCCTCGCCTGGTCGGCCTCTCCGAGTGGCACCACCTGCCGGCCGACGCACGCCTGCCGTTCATGCAGGAGATCGACGTCGTCTCCCGGGCGCTGCTCGAGCTGCCCGGGATCACCAAAATCAACGTGGGAGCGCTCGGCAACCGCGTTGCGCAGCTTCACGTTCACGTGCTTGGGCGACACCCGGAAGACGCCGCCTGGCCGGGGCCGGTGTGGGGATTCGGCACGCCGGAGCCTTATCAGGAAAAGGCCGCACGAGCCCGCCTCTCGCACCTCAGGGCGCGGATGGCGGGCTCGCGCTGAGCATCGCGGCAGCCGCGAAACAGCCGGTCAGATGCGCTCGATGATGGTGGCCGTGCCCATGCCACCGCCCGTGCACATGGCGATCAGGGCCGTCTCCTTGTCTTCACGCTCGAGCTGATCCATCGCGGTGCCGATGAGCATGCCGCCCGTGGCACCGATGGGATGACCCAGGGCTATGGCGCCGCCGTCGATATTGACCACGTCCTGGCTCACCCCCATGTCCTTCATGAACTTGAGTACCACGGCGGCGAAAGCCTCGTTGATCTCCCACAGATCGATGTCGTTCTTGGTCATGCCCGCCTTCTGCAGGCAGCGCTCTGCGGCCGGTGCCGGCGCCGTCAGCATGATCAGGGGCTCGGTACCGGCGGTTGCCGTCATGCGGATGCGTGCCCGGGGCTTGAGCCCGTGCGCCTTCGCGTAGTCCGGGCTCGCGACGAGCACGGCGCTCGCGCCGTCGACCACCCCGGAGGAGTTGCCGGCATGATGCACGTGCACGATCCCGCTCACCTCGGGGTACTTCTGCTTCGCCATCTCGTCGAACGCCGCCGGGTAGCCGGGCACCTGGGTGCCACCCATGGCTTCGAAGGACGGCTTGAGGCCTTCCAGACTCTCCAGCGTGGTGCCCGGACGCGGGTGCTCGTCCCGGTCCAGCGCCAGGGCGCCGTCGTCGTGATAGATGGGAATCAGCGCGTTCTTGAAACGGCCTTCCTCGATGGAGCGCGCGGCGCGTGCCTGACTCTCCACCGCATAGGCATCCACGTCCCGACGGCTGAAGCCTTCGATGGTGGCGATCAGGTCCGCCGATATGCCCTGGGGCACCTGAGGATGCAGCGCCAGGAGGTGCGGATTGTTGGCGTGAAACCCGTCCGTGTGGTTGGGTGCGTAGCGGGACATGAACTCCACGCCGCCGCCAATCACCGCCTCCTGGTGGCCGGACATGACGCCCATTGCCGCGAAGGTGACGGCCTGCTGGCCGCTGCCGCAGAAACGGTGCAGGGTCACCCCGGTGGCTGTGAGCGGCCAGCCCGCGTCGAGCGCGGACATCCGGGCGATGTCGTGGGCGTGGTCACCGCTGCCGGCGCCACAGCCGGCCACCACGTCCTCGATGTCGGCGGGATCAAAGCCGACCTTGTCCTTCAGTCCGTTCAGCACCTGGGCCATGCAGCGCTGCGGGTGAATCTCGCTCAAGGCCCCTACCCCGGGCTTGCCGCGTCCCCGCGGTGATCGAACGGCGTCGATAATCCAGGCTTCTCGCATGTTTCCCCCTTGCGTGGTGTCTGAAGTTCGATGAATTGCGAAGTGTCGAGCCGCCAGATTCTACTCTGGTGGCAGCGGTATGTCGTTCACGTGCACGGGCACGTCGTAGCCCCGGCGTACCGCCGGCCGTGACGCGATCTCGCGGTACCAGCGCTTCAGATTCGGATAGGCCGTCCAGTCGATCCCGTGCCACTCGAAACGCGATATCCACGGCCAGGTGGCCATGTCCGCGATGGAGTAGCTGCCGGAGAGATACCCCCGACCGGCGAGGCGCGCATCCAGAACACCGTACAGTCTCGCCGCCTCGGCTGCATATCGCTCCTCGGCGTACGGCGCCCTGCCCGGATTGAACTTCAGAAAATGGTGGGCCTGTCCCAGCATGGGGCCGACCCCGCCCATCTGCAGCATGAGCCACTCGATGGTCTGCCACCGGTCATCGCCGAGAAAGGCGTCCCGCGTCTCTGCCAGGTAGAGCAGGATGGCACCGGATTCCATCAGCGACCGGCCCGTGCTGCGATCCACGATCGCGGGGATCTTGCCGTTGGGGCTGATGGCGCGGAACGCGGGATCGTGCTGCTCGCCGGCGCCGATGTCGACCGGGTGGACCCGGTACTCGAGACCGAACTCCTCGAGGGCGATGGAGATCTTGCGCCCGTTGGGCGTTGGCCAGGTGTATAGGTCGATCACCAGTGACCTGTCTGGTTCAGGCGGCGCGCGTCGCCGGCTGCGCCCTGCCCTGAACCTCGAAGGCCAGCTGCAGCCAGCCCCGCTCGCTCGCGACCCGCGCAAGCGACGTCTTGGCGTTCACGGCCACCGGCCGGCCGACTTCCTCGAGCAGAGGGAGATCCTCACAGCTGTCCGTGTAGAAGAACGCATCCTGAAGGTCCGCGCTCCGAAAGGCCGCATGCACGTCTGCGGCCTTCTTCTTGCCCGGCCCGTAGCAGGGCGTGACGTTGCCGGTGATCAGCCCGTGCTCGATCTCGAGCTCCGTGCAGTAGTACTGGTCCACCCCGAGCTCGCGGGCGATGGGATCGACCTGATAACGGCTCGCGGAAGTGACGATGACCACCTCGTGACCGAGCGCCTTGTGGGCGTCTATCAGCTGCCGGCCCTCCAGATAGATGATTGGTCTGATCCGCCGCTCGAAGGCCAGCTCGCCCAGCTCGGCCATCTCCGCCTCGGACATGCCGACGAGCCCACCGACGGTCGACTCGAGCAGCTGGTGGTAGTCCGATCGACCGAGCCCCCAGTGCAGAAAGATGCCGGCGTGGACGAAGATCTTCTTCGGCGACAGCGATCCCGACCACATCTTGGTCAGCGCAAGCGCGGTGATCGAGTAACCGCCGATCAGCGTGCGGTCCAGATCGAAATAGGCCACCACCGGGCGATCCGCCGGCGCCCGACCGTCTTCCGTCAGCTCCGACAGATAGCGCCGGAAGTCGGTTACCTGTTTCGATCTGGCCCGCGATCTGGTCATGGTGCTCCCTGCAGTGCGACCGAGTATTTAAACGCTTGGCAGGGTGTAAAGCCAGGCTGGGCGTGACGCGGCGCACAGTTTCCGGCCCAGCGCGTTGAGCCTTTCGGTACCTTGGGCGAAGGTGGTGCAAAGGCCCTGCACCTGCAGACAGTGGACGTCCTGCCCATGTTCCAGATCACGATCTGGTCCATCCCTCCCCTGCTCGCCGCGCTGGTCAGCGTGGGTGCCTACCTGCGCGCTCAGAAGATGAAGCGGGTCCCCGGAATGCAGGCGCTGCTCGCCCTCCTGGCCGCCGTCATCTTCTGGTCCGGGGCCCAGCTCGCCGGCTCTGTGTTCACGGTGCCCGGCATCAAGATCCTCACGGCAAAGCTCGCCTATTTCGGCATCGCCCTGACCCCGGTGGCGTGGCTGGTGTTCGCCGTCAGCTACACGCGCCGTCAGATGCGGCTGCCGCGGACGGCCCTCAACCTCATCTGCGTGGTCCCGGCGATCACCATGGCGCTGGTCTTCACGAACGAGTGGCATCACCTGGTGTGGACGCGAATCGACTTCACCACCGAACGCGGCGTCTACGGCATGATCACCCATCACGGTCCGTGGTTCTTCGTGCATGCCTTCTACTCGTACGGAATGCTCGTGGTAGCCACCACGATTCTGGCATGGTCTCTCGGGCATACCACACGCGCCTGGAAACCGGTGGTCGCGGTGATCACGGCACCGCTGGTGGTCGTGCTCGCCAATCTGTTCTATCTGTCCGACCTCAACCCATCTCCCTGGTTCGACATGACCACGCTCGGCTTCGCGGGCGCGGCCATGATTCTCGATGGCGGCGTCCTGCGCTACGGGGTGCTGGAGACGATTCCGGTCGTCCGCGACCGGGTCGTCGAGCAGTTGCGCGACGGCGTCATCGTGCTGAACCGTCTGGGCACCATCGTGGACATCAACGAATCCGCGCTGCAGATCCTGAACACCGTCCGCGCCGGGCTGGGCGACCGGACCATCACCAGCTTCCTCACCGCATTCAACACCGAGGACCTCATCCGGCACGACCGTCCAGACGGTCAGGGTCTGGAAACCACGCTGCGCGGTCGGGCTTACGACATCTCCGCATCGTCGCTCGACGATACGAATCCCGACGCCGACGTGGTGCTGGTTCTGCGCGACGTCACCGATCGCCGGAAGACGGAGCAGGACCTGCTGGAAGCGCAGGAGGAGCTGGTACGGCTCGCGCACACGGACTACCTGACGGGCATTCACAACCGGCGCTTCTTCATGCAGCGACTGACCGAGGAGATCGAGCGCGTGCGGCGGCACGGCGGTCAGCTGTCGGTGCTGCTGTTCGATCTGGATCACTTCAAGAAGGTGAATGATCTCTACGGGCACTATGCCGGCGATCAGATCCTGAAGCTGGTGGCCGACGCGACGATGCAGGTGAAGCGGGTGACGGACGTGGCCGCACGGATCGGCGGCGAGGAATTCGCGCTGCTGCTGCCCGAAACCGACCAGACCGGCGCCGTGCGCACCGCCCAGCGATTACGCCAGGCCGTCGCCGGAATCCGCCATCCTTCCGGGGACGAGCAGCGGATCCGGGTCACCGCCAGCATCGGCGTTGCCACCGTGGGCCAGCGCACCACGGATCTGGAGAACGTTCTGAACCACGCCGACGACGCCCTCTACAAGGCCAAGCACTCCGGGCGCAACGCCGTCTGCTGCGCGGACATCTCCGCCGGCGTCTGAGGTCAGCTCGCTTCCTCCGCGGACGGGGTTGTCGGCGTGTCCGGGGCGCCCGCGTCGGATTCGCCCTCTCCGGCCGCTTCACCCCCATCGTCGGCCTTGGGCAGCAGGTCGGAGGGATCCGCGAAGATCTGCTCCGCAACGTAGCTCGCTACCGTGAACTCCCCCGGAACCCGGTCGCTGGTGACCACGTACTGGTCCCCCGCCTCGTCGAAGCGGAACGTGAGGCGCTCGGTGCCGCGTTCATCCTGAATGACCACCGTCTGCGCATCGCCGAGGGTCTTCTCCTTCTCGGGCTGGTAGAGGCCGAGCACGGTCAGCCCCTCGAGTCGCTCGGCGAACCGTCGCGCAGCCTCCGGATCGGTGGCCTGGCCGTCGAGCGTCCAGCCCCCTTCCTCACCGGCAGGCTCGAGGACGTGCGGACCCGGCAGCTCGATACGACTGATACCCTTGGCCGCAAGCACCTGCTTGTCCAGCCAGTCGCCCGCCTTGGTCGGCACCTCGTGCACCGCGAAATCGATGGAGAAGACTTCGTCCTCGCCATCGCGCCGCGCATGCACCCTTCGGAAGCCTGGCGAGGTGCCGAGATACACCACCGCGAGCTCGTCGCCTTCACCCTCGAAGGCAATGCGCCGCTGGAACTTGTCACCCGTAACCTCGAAGCGCGTCTGGCTGTCCTCGCTGGTGGCGACCGGCCAGCCGCCGGCGCCCGACACGAGAGACTCGATCACACCATCCACCTTCTCCGCATCCGCAGGCAGCTCGCCCACCTGCCAGCCCGAGTCGGTGCGGCCGAGCGTGATGGTGTTGCCCTCCGCGTCGCTGATCTCGAGCCCGTGGATCGCTCCGGCATCGATGTCGAGAAGCTGCTCGCCGGCCTTTTCGTGGCCGCTGGCGACATAGACCACGCCGATCAGGACGAGCTGCACCACGAGCAGAGCACCGAGAAGCGTCAGCCGCTGTCTCATGCCGCACCTCCAGCAAGCCAGGCGGAGTACCGCGCCCGCTGCTTCGCCAGCCGCCTGCGGTGAACCCCGTAGACGATCGCGATGCCGAGCACGGCGAGGAAGTAATTCAGGATCTCCACCCCGAGCTGAACGGACTCATCGAGCGGTGGCAGGGTCCGGTTGAAGTGCCCCCGGGAACGGATGGACAGCAGGCTCTGATCCTCCAGTGTCCAGTCTGCCACGTTGGCCATCAGCTGGGTGGTGTTGGAGTAGATGACGCCTTCCGCAGACCCGATCAGTCTGAGAATCTGATCGGCGAGGAAGGTGTTGGAAGCGAACAGTATGATTCGAGCGCTCTCCGGCGAGCGGTCGATCACGCTCGATACCACGCCCATGCCGTTGTCCGCATCCGCGTCGTCCGACTCCGCGTCGTCCTTCTGTTTGTCCTTGATGTCCCCTTCCTTGTCGGGCTCATCGAGGAGCGGCGAGCGCTTGCCTGCGAAGGCTGAATCGAAGCGGCCCTCCACCATGACCGCCAGCGGCTCGGCACCCTGGTCTCCCTCCGGCCGGAAGCCGGACAGGCCCTGCTCGGTGATCCTCGGCATGACGTCCATGCTGTCCGAGTGCCAGCTTTCCGGCGAGCTCTGCAGCAGGGTGGTCACGTTCAGACCTTTGTCCTTCGCCGCGCTGGCATCGATGGGCGATGCCCAGGTCAGGGTCAGCTGCGGCAGGCCCGTGAAGAAGCCGACGTGATCGTTGATGCCGTCGCCGCGCACGTCGACGAAGTAGGGGTAATCCAGCATCACCAGCTCCTGGAAGCTGAAGCCGCCCACCTGGCGTCTCACCGGCGCCGGAAAAGCCGCATTCTGCGGATCCATCACGAAGCTCTTGTCCATGCTGATGCCCATGTGCTCGAGCCAGTCGGACAGGCCGCTCTCGCGCGGCGAGGCGACCAGGGACTGCTGCTGCAGGGAGGCGTTGAACGGCGACGTGGCGAGCGCCACCGTGCCACCGCGCATGAGGAACTGATCGATGGCGAAGACCTGCTTCTCGGAGAGGTGGTCCGGGTCGACCACCATCAGCATGTCGGCGGCCTCCGGAACCACGCCGTCCTCGAGCTGGGTGGTGATCACATCGAAATCACCGCGCAGAAAATCGGTGAGCTGCTCGAACCGGTTGCCCTGGGGCTGGCCCATGCCCATGTACGGCGGATTCTCCGGCGCCAGCAGCGCCACACTCTTGAGCATGCCGTGCGCGAAACGTTTCAGACCTTCCTGCAGGCCTCGTTTCGTCGCTTCCAGCGACAGTCCCTCGGGCAGCGGAATCTGCACCACCGTATCGCCGTCGCTCAGCGTCAGATAGAAGTAGAACGTGTTGGCGTCGAACAGTCCCGCCGACATGGGCTGAAAACCGTAGTCACTGGCGATCTTGTCCGCCAGGCTGCCGTCACCCGCCTCCGGGTCCAGAAACTCCATGGTGAGCTTGCCGCCCGACTGTTTCACCAGATCCTCGACGGCCTCCGAGAGCACG
>JASFLG010000173.1:0-8048 GCA_050118205.1 Pseudomonadales bacterium | reverse complement strand
TCGTGCCCGGCCGCAGGTAAAAACCGCTGGCCGTGGACGGTGCGGTCAGGGGGTCCGGCAGCTCGACCGATGCGAGCATGGTGAGCAGCGTGGCCCGGCTCGCAACCGGCGTGCTCTGACCCTGCACGCGCGTGTACAGCCAGTCCATGTGCTTGGGCACCTCGGGACGGAGCTGCCAGCTCTCGGCAACCAGATCGTGGGGCACCGGCTCGGTCACGCAGGCCAGTCGGTACTGCACGTTGAGGCTCGGCAGCCAGACCACCGCGACCACGTGGCCAAGGTGGGCGAACTTCGGGCTGGTGGCGTTGACGAAGACGGCAAGCCGGTCGTCGAGATCGCGGAGGATGACGGTGCGCGCCTGAGGCAGCCCGTGCGCGTCCACGTTGGCCAGCGTGCACAGCCCCGCGCAGGGGTCGCCGTTCTCCCGGGCGCGCGTCCGGTCTTCGGCCAGCAGGGTGAGCGGATCGATCACCGGGGCTCCGAGAGCAGGGTCCGGATCCAGCTCTCCTGGTCAATGAATCCGGTACCGAAGCTCGCCCACTCGGCGGGCAGGCCCCGGGCGACGATGGCGTCTGCTTCCAGACCCTCGTTGCGTGCTTCCATGACCACTGCCCGGGTCGCCTCGATCATAGCGAGGCTCCGGCGGATCGCGGACCGGTCGGTCAGCGGACCGTGGCCGGGAATCACGTGAATGTCGTTCGGCACCATCTGCAGCACGGCGGTGAGATTGCGGACGTAGCCGTCCACCGAACCGCCGGCGTCGAGGTCGACATACGGAAACTGATCTACGAACAGGAGGTCGCCCATGTGAATGACGTTGGCCTGCTTGAACCAGACGATGCTGTCGCCGTCGGTGTGGCCCTGCGGCAGGTGGATGACCGCAATGTCGTCGCCATTGAAGTGCACGGTGAGGTGGTCCTCGAAGGTCACGAGCGGCAGCGCGGCGCGGTCGATGTCCTCCATGTCGAGCAGCCGCAGGCGCACGTTGTCCTGGGCGATGATCGTTCCGGAGTTGCCGAAGAACGCGTTGCTGCCCGTGTGATCCCCGTGATAGTGGGTGTTCAGCACCAGCTTCGGCCGGCCTCCGCCGATCCCGTCGAGCGCGGACTGAATCCGCTCGGCGAGCGGGGCGTACTGATCATCGATGATCAGCGTGCCGTCGGCGCCAACGGAGACGCCGATGTTTCCGCCGGCGCCGGCGAGCATGAAAACGCTGCCGGCGACGTGCTCGGCGGTGATCTCGACCTCGGCGAAACGGTCCCCTGCCGGGGCCGCATATGCCGCGGCGGCGATGAGCCACGCCGCGATCGCAGTAAGGTAGGGGCTTTGTGTGCTTGGCTGCATGTTGGTCTCTCTGCCGGGGATGAGTTGCGGGGCGCGAAGCGGTCAGAAGTTGAAGTAGAGGCCGGTTACCTCGTGACTGGCGAGCTCCGCCGGAGCCCTGATCTGATGCATTCTCGCCAGCGAGTAGACGATCCCGTGACCGCCGGTCAGCAGGGCGTCCCGGATCATGTTGTCCGGGTCCACGGCTTCCGCCCGGGCCAGCAGGCGCTCGAAGGTGTAGATGAAGCTGTTCGCGTGTCGGGCGCGCACGGGCGTGCCGTAGAAGAGATCGTACTGGGCCTGAGGCTGGCCGCCGAGCGCGAAGTGGGTTTCCAGCAGGCGGCGCGAGAAGATCTCCGTGTCCTGGCCGGACTCGGCAAAGAGCTTGCTCTGCTCCTCCGGGGTCACGGTCCCGTCCGCGAGGGAGCTCTGGCTGGAGATGAACAGGAAGCCGGCAATGGTGCCGAGCTGCGAGCGGACGGCGCGGTAGATCTGCAGGAATGCTTCCTGACGGGCGTGAAACTCGGTCTCCGCCATCTTCTCCGACTGGATCACGGCCTGTTCGGCCGTGCGCTGGATCTCCTCGGCCTGCGCTCTCAGTGCCTGGGTGTTCTGCTCGAGCTCCTTTTTCTGCAGAAAGTAGCCGATGACCAGCCAGAGAAAGGCCAGCGGCGCGAAGGCCCCTTCGAAGAAGTTGCCGAGATCGGCGGCGGGCATCTTGAGGAACGTTCCCCAGCCCACGTCCTGGGCGACGTAGTAGGCGCCCAGCACCAGCCACGCCAGGGTCAGGCTGAGCCCCAGCCAGATGCGCCAGTCGGGTGCCTGCCGCGGCACGGCGGTCGCCTAGCTCGGTGTGCCGCTGCCCGTGCTGTCGCTCTCCGCGCTTTCGGCGGGCGTGCTCTCAACGCGCGTGCTTGCGGCGGCCGCAGGTGCGCTTTCGGTCGGCCGGGTACTGCGCTCCGTCGCCGCCGCGGCCGGCTCGGAGGCGCCGGCCTGGGACCTGCGGATCTCGGCCACGTCGCGCTGAATCTCGCTCATGCGGAAGATCAGATCCGGCAGCTGATCGGTGACGCGCCACAGCAGGTAGGCGATGGCCAGGAGTACGAGGAACGAGAAGAATCCCATCGGCTGCAGTTTCCTTCGGTGTCGGGGTGCACAGGTATACCGGCTGGGGGTGGCAGAGTCCAGACACGCGCCGGAGCCTGCCGACGGGGGCACGGAAGGCGTCTCGCTGAACCACCAGGGGCCCTCTACACTTGGCAGGCATGGATGTGCGACACGACGGGACGCTACCGTCGCCGCTCGAACCTCTTTTCGAGCGGCTCGAGCGGATATACGGAGCGGGGGCGCTGAACGGCATCGTGAACAGCATGCGCGAGCCGAAGCGGGTGGGTTTCGTGATCAACCGGCTGGTATCCGGGCACGATCGCCCGCCGGGCGAACCGCTCGCCGGCGTCGATGGCTGCTACTCGGTGCCCGCGGCGGAGCGGGAGCGACTGCTCGAGCATCCGGCGGTGCTCACCGGTGCGTGCTATCCCATGAATCCTTCCAGCGTGATGGCCGCCCGGGCGCTGGCGGTCACGGGCTCCATGGAGGTGCTCGACCTGGCCGCGGCGCCCGGCGGCAAGACGCTGATCCTGGCCATGGACATGGAGAACCGGGGTCGGATCGCCGCGGTCGAGCCGGTGCGCGGCCGCTTCCATCGCATGCGGGCGAATCTGAGCCGTCTGGGGGTGACCAACGTTCAGTACTACCAGGCGGACGGACGCGGGATCGGCCGGAAGGTGCCGGAGCGCTTCGACAGGGTGCTGCTCGATGCACCCTGCTCGTCGGAGGCCAGGATACGTCTGCAGGATCCTGCCAGCTATGCGCACTGGAAGCCGCGCAAGGTGAAGGAGACGTCGCGCAAGCAGCGGGGACTGATCCGGTCGGCCTATCAGGCGCTCAAACGTGGCGGAGAGATGATCTACTGCACCTGCGCGTTCTCGCCGGAAGAGAACGAGCTCGTCGTCGACCACCTCCTGAGGGCGGAACCGGAGGCGGTGCTGCTGTCCCTGTCGGGACCCGGCGTGCCCGGACTGACGTCGTGGAACGGCAGGCCGCTGGAGCCCCATCTTGCGCGCTGCCGGCGCGTTCTTCCTGACGAGGTCTTCGACGGGTTCTTCATCGCCAGAATTGCGAAGGGCCCGTGAGCGCGGACCTTTCCCTCTACGCCGTGCTGCTGCCGCTGCTGTTCTGGGGCGCGTACCACTACTATCACGACCGCCATCGTCCGGAGCCCGTGCTGAACCTGCTGCTGACGCTCGGGCTCGGCGTGCTTGCGTCACTGCTCGCCGGCCTCGGCTACGCGCTGCTGGACCGGATCGGCCTGCGCTACGACGCCCTCGCTCTGGCAGAGAGCAATCCGCTGGGACTCGCGTTCTATGCCGTTTTCGGCATCGGGATGGTCGAAGAGCTTGCCAAGCTGCTGCCGTTCGTCGTGGTGGTGATCCGTCTTCGGGACTTCGACGAGCCGCTGGACGGTGTCGTCTATGCGTCTTTCCTGGGCCTCGGTTTCGCCATGGCCGAGAACTACCACTATGCGAATCACCTCACCACGTTCGAGGCCGTTGCGCGCGGATTCGTGTCACCGGTGGTGCACATCGTCTTCGCATCCGTGTGGGCGCACCACATCGGTCGTGCCGTGCTCGCAGGCCGGGCGGTGCTCCCGGTGGCCGTTCTCTGGCTCGGCGTGGCGGCGGCCCTGCATGGTGGCTACGATCTGATCGTGCTCGCCTTTTCGGGGTCCGGTCTCTTCGCCGCCTCGGCGCTGATCGTCGGCATCTGGATCTGGCGCCTGCGTCTGCTGTGGCGCCTGCGCGGAGATGCGGCTTCCCGGACAGGACACTAGAACACTAGTGATCTGACGGCCGGGCTTTGTCGATCAGCTCCTGGACGAAGGCTCTGAAGTTTTCGGAGAACATGTAAGAGTTGACCTGGTACCAGGGAACGAACCAGCCCTGACGTACCCAGCTGCTGATGGATTGCTCCGCACTGTCGCGGAGTCCGAGCAGGTCCTCGCGATTGTATTCCTGATAGGTCCCCCACACCGAGCAGATCTCGAACACCATCATGGTGAACTGCAGTCGCTCCGCGGGGCTCAGCGAGGCAAAGTCCTGTTGCCCGCGAATGAACAGCGCCGAGTTTTCGGTGGACTCCGCGAAGTGGGCCGCCCAGCGCCTGACCTCGTTGGTGCCCAGTTGAAATGCCTGCTGGCGAAGCCACCGATTGTTCTGTCGGATCTGTTGCGCCAGATAGATCAGCGAGGCGAGTACCCCGATGGCGCCCAGCAACTCCCCGCCCGCGCCGATTGCTTCCCAGTTTATGACGACGCTCCCACGGGAATCAGTCTCGATCGATGGTCTTGGGCGCTGCGAGAAAGTCCAGCGTGGCGGTACCGGTCTGCAGGCTGCACCAGGGGCCGGCAACCTCGAAGCGCACGATCCCGAAGGTCGGCAGGTTGTCGGTGACCGGAGCCTGGCCGAGCAGGTTGGCGAGCCAGGTAAGTCCCGGGTTGTGCGCGACCACGGCGACGCTGGTCACGTCCGGAGGCGTCTGGCGAAGCACGTCGACGATCGCCTCGGGACTCGCCTCGTACAGCGAGTCCACGGCCGCCACCGCGCTCGCGTCCAGGGAGAAGCCTTCCTGGACGAAGCGGGCCGTGGCAAGCGCCCGCGCCGCGGTGCTGGTCCATAGCCAGCCCGGCGGGTCGGTCTGCGTCGCGAGCCAGGCGGCCATCCGAGGTCCGTCCTTCTTGCCCCGTTTGTTCAGGGGCCGTTCGAAGTCCGAGAGTCCTGGTTCCTTCCAGGAAGACTTGGCATGACGGATGAGCCAGATCTTCATCGTCAGCCCGATCGTATCCGGGCCGCTTCGCTGATCAGGAAGAGATCCGTGAGCACCGCGCGCAGGTGCATGGACGCGTTCAGATTGTCGACGAGCTCGCTGGAGATCCGGGGCGTGGCGAGGACCAGTGAGAGCGCTTTGCGGGTCTTGGCGATATCTTCCGCGACCACTCCGCTGAACGGCTCATCGTCGAGGAGCTCGAGGATGGCGCCGAGGGCACGGTCGAGATCTTCGAGCACGCCTCGCGGCTTCTGACCGGGGCCGTGCGCGTCATCCTCCCGGCCCTGGGCCGCGTAGGCGAGCAGAAATTCGTAGGCGGTCTCCACCACCTCGATCTGGTTCTCCACCGGCTCAGGCCGACTTTTCCGGCGACCAGCGCCCCGGATCGTGATTGGCGGCGAGCTCGTCCTCGGAAATCCAGCCGGAAATCATGGAGCGCGTGTAGAAACGCTTCTCCGGTCGCAGCGCGAAATACACGTGCAGGGCGGTGAGACCGATCAACCCGAGGGTGGAAGCGCCGTGCAGCAGGAAGATCCAGCCCAGCGTCGACTCGTCCAGCGCGTTCGACCGGTGCCACCAGGGGGTGTCGATCATGGCGAACAGCACCAGTCCCGTGGCGATGACCACCAGCACCAGGACCGTCATGCCGAGGTGCATGCCTTTCTGGGCCAGCGAGTACTTGCCGGGCTTCACGGATTCGTCGAAGGGCTCCCGGAGATCGTCCGGGCCGATCCACATCTCCTTCGGACGCTGCCAGATCAGTGAGCGTGCGGTGTGGAAGAGCACGGCGCCCGTGAGTATGAGTCCGGCGGTCCAGTGGATGGTCAGCCAGCTGAAATCGACCCCTATCACGGGCAGCACGCCGGTGAACAGCAGGACGAACACGCTGATCGCCATGATCCAGTGGAACCCGCGATCCACGGCGGCATGCCGTTCCAGGTGCATACCGAGAGCGGAGGGCCGGGGTGACTTCTTCACGAACGCCATCACCAGAAGGTGGACGATGATGGCGGCTGCAGCGAGCGCCAGCACAACCCAGAGCAGATCCCAGGAGACTCCGAGCAGCACCTCGCGCCCCCAGACGTCCCTCTTGAACTCGACGATGTCCACGGTCAGCTCCGCAGAGCGCGCTTGACGAGGTTTTCCATCAGCGGCGCTTTGAAGTGGTTGTAGTTCAACGGCTCCGCACCTTCGCTCGCGAGCGCGGCGACCGCCTCCCCGGTTGTCTCGTTACGTGGCTTACCCGTCACGGCGCGCTCCACCGCCCGGAGCCGGCGCGGCACGCACTCGACCGCACCGCAGACGATTCTCGCGTTGCGGATCGTGCCGGCCTCGGTCCTGAAGGCGGCGGCGATGCTGACCAGGGCGAAGTCCCAGACGTTGCGGTCGGCCACCTTCTCGAAGTAGTGCTCGGCATCCGCCCACGCGGCGGGAAGCTCGATGGCGGTTAGGATGTCTCCGGGGCGCAGCACGGTCATGTGGGTGATGTTGACCGCCGGCCCGACGAAAAAGTCGCCGGCCGCCACGCGGCGCGTGCCGCCGCCGTTCTGGATCACCATGGTGGCATCCAGGGCCACCAGCGCAGTTGCCGTATCGGAAGGGCTCACGGCCACGCAACGGCTGGCGCCGAAGATGGCGTGCTCCCGGTTCATGCCTTCCGGGCTGTCCGCGTAGCAGAGATTGCCGCCGGCGCGATAACAGGAAAGGCCGCGGCGGTAGTACCAGCAGCGCGTGTCCTGGGAGACGTTACCGCCCAGAGTGCCCTGGTTACGGATCTGCGGGCTCGCCACACGGCTGGCAGCTGCTGCCAGGAGTCCGTAGCGGGCGCGGACGAGCTCGTTTCTGGCAACGTCGCGCAGGGTGGTCATGGCGCCGATCCGGATCCCGTCCGCTGTCTCCTGCACGCCGGTGAGACCGTCGATGCTGCCGAGGTCGATGAACGCTTCGGCGTGCTTGGCCCGGTCCTTGAGCCAGCCGTAGGTGTCCTGGCCGCCGGCAAGGATCCAGCCCCGCGACCCCAGCCGCTCCGCGAGGGCTGCCGCGTCCTCGACCGTGACCGGCTCAAAGAGCTCCATATCCGGCATGACGTCGTATGCGGTCATGGTGCCCCCTCAGAACGTGTTGATCGCCAGCGGACCGTGGGACTGACCCAGGCCCGAGACGTGGTTGACGATGACATCAGGCGTGACCGGCGTGCGGTTGAACAGATGACCGCCCAGCGCATCCGAGATGGCACACATCAGCGCGGCGGTGGCGGAACCCATGGCGGGTTCTCCCACCCCGCGGGCGCCGACCGGGTTGTCCGGGTCCGGTTTGTCCACGGCCGACCAGCTCATGTGGGCGGGGATGTCCAGATAGGACGGCGGACGGGTCTGGTAGTAGCCGACGTTGGCCGGCAGACCATTCTGAGGATCGTAGACGTGGCGTTCCAGCGTCGCCATGCCGAAGCCCCAGACCGCCCCGCCGCGCAGCTGACCGGCGAGTCCCAGGGGGTGCACCACCGTGCCGCACTCGGCGACGGCCAGAAAATCCACGACCTCGTGCTGACCCGTCTCCAGGTCGAGCTCGATCTCGACGAAGCCGACGGTGAGACCGGGCACGGTGCCGCGCACCGGCAGGTTGTCCTTGGCCACACCGATGAGCCCGGTGCCGGCCAGACCCTGAACGGCGCGCTGGGTGACCTCGTGAATGTCTTCCGGATAGGTCTCGCCGCTGAACTCGCCGCCAAGCTCGATGGCCTTTACCGCCACCTCGGCGTAGGTGAGACCCCGCGCCGGGTTGCGGGTGTCGAACACGCGCTCGTCGGCCACGTCGTAGTCGTCGGGGCTGCCTCCGAGCGCCTG
>JASFLG010000172.1:0-8194 GCA_050118205.1 Pseudomonadales bacterium | reverse complement strand
CATGATACTTAAGGTTTTCCGATTTCATCGATGTCTATAATGGCGTCGCAACCCCTTTCGTCAGGTACACCTTAAAGGGACGCATGGATACCTGGGCACGCACGTTGACCGTGGCGATTGCATCGCTTGTGATCGGTTTCCTGGTCAGCAGCCTCAACGGCATCGAGGACCCCGGCGCCGGGGACGCCTCGTACGTGGAGCTGGTGGCGGAGGCTAACAAGCCGGTCGACGTAAAACCGGAGCCCTACGTGCCGCCGGTGGTGCCACAGCCCGTGCCGCACATCGCGCCCACCGTGGCCTTCGAGTTCGAACCGATTCCCGTGACCACACCGCTGCCGGTGGCCGAGCCCGAGCCGTGGCCGGAGGCCCCGGACCCGGATCCCGATCCGAACCTGACCGTTCCGTCGCTCGCCGGCGTCGAGGAAGAGGGGCTCGAGTTCGTCGGCCTGGCCCAGGCCACGGACATGCCGCTCACCGACGGATTCGACGGGCTGCCGTCCGGCATGCTGACGCGCATGAGCTGGCATGCCGGGGAGTCGCTCTACGGCTCGTCCGTGCCGACCCCGGTCCTGGTGGCGGAAGGCACCGAGCCGGGTCCGACAGTCTGCCTGACGGGCGCCGTGCACGGGGACGAGCTGAACGGCATCGAGATCGTGCGCCGGGTGATGTACTCGCTGGATCCGGAGAAGCTCACCGGCCGGGTGGTGGGCGTGCCCATCGTCAATCTGCAGGGCTTCGAGCGCCACTCCCGCTATCTGGCGGACCGTCGAGACCTGAACCGGTTCTTCCCGGGCAATCCCCGCGGCAGCTCCGCGTCCCGGATCGCCTACAGCTTCTTCGAGCGGGTGATCCGTCACTGTGACGCGCTGGTCGATCTGCACACCGGTTCCTTCCATCGCACCAATCTTCCGCAGCTGCGGGCGAATCTGGCGAACGAGTCCGTGGCCGGGCTGACCCAGGGGTTCGGTGGCCTGGTCGTTCTGCACAGCAAAGGTGGCATGGGCACCCTGCGTGCTGCTGCGGTCAAAGCCGGCATTCCGGCGGTGACGGTAGAGGCGGGAGAACCGCTGCGGGTCGATGACGACGCGGTCGATCACTCCGTGAAGGGGGTGTTCAATCTGCTCGACAGCCTGTCCATGTATGATCGCCGCAGCTTTTGGGGCACGCCGGAGCCGACCTACTACGGCTCCATGTGGGTGCGTGCCGACAAGGGCGGCATGCTGATCGGCGACGTGAAGCTCGGCAAGCGGGTGAAGCAGGGCGACGTGCTGGGCACGGTGACCGATCCGATCACCAACTTCCAGCAACAGATCGTCGCGCCGCAGTCGGGCCGCGTGATCGGCATGGCGCTCAATCAGTTCGTGATGCCCGGGTACGCGGCGTTCCATCTGGGTGTCGAGGCGTCGTCCATCGAAGACATGCCCTCCGAGCCGGGCTCGGAAGACATCGACCACTCCATGGCCTTGAACGCCATGATGGAAGAGCGGGACGACTCGGACGACGAGTGACGCGCCGGGGCGTTGGATGCCCACTGCGCTGACACTGGGGGTTTCTACATGCCGATTCCCGACCTCTGTGCGCTCAGCGCCAGGGAACAGCACGCTCTGATCGCCAGACGCGAGGTCTCCTGCGCCGAGCTCCTGACCACCCATCTCGATTGGATTGCCGAGGTCAATCCCGCGGTGAACGCCATCTGCACGCTGGTGCCGGATCTGGCCCTCCAGCAGGCGCGTACCCTCGATGCGTCGCTTGCCGCCGGCGCGGAGCCGGGCCCGCTGGCAGGGCTGCCGGCCGGCATCAAGGATCTGGTCGACACCGCTGGCATCCGCACCACCCACGGCTCGCCGCTGTTCGCCGATCACGTGCCGGGACGGGATGCGCTGCACGTCGCGCGGCTCAGGGCAGCCGGTGCCGTGATCGTCGGCAAGACCAACACGCCGGAGTGGGGCGCCGGCTCACAGACCTTCAACACCCTTTTTGGCGTCACAGCCACGCCGTACGACCTCGGCCGGACCAGCGGCGGTTCCAGCGGCGGCGCGGCCGCGGCCCTGGCGGCGAGGATGCTGCCGGTCGCCGACGGCAGCGACTTCGGGGGCTCGCTGCGCAATCCTGCCGCCTTCTGCAACGTGGTTGGATTTCGGCCCACCCCCGGCAGGGTGCCGGCGCCGGAACGCCTGTTCGGCTGGAGCCCGCTGCCCGTGCTCGGGCCCATGGGGCGCACGGTCGCCGACGCGGCGCTGTTGCTGTCCGTGATGGCGGGTTTCGATCCGCGGGACCCCCTGGCGCGCCACGAGGATCCGCAGGCATTTGCCGGCGATCTCGACGCCGACGTGAGCGGCTGGCGGATCGCCTGGAGCGAGGATCTCGGCTTTCTGCCCGTGGCGGCGGCGGTTCGGGAGACGTTCCGGACGGCGCAGGCCCACTTCAGCGACCTCGGCTGTCGGGTGGTGGAGGCCGAGCCGGATCTGACCGACGCACCGGAGATCTTCCGGACGCTGCGCGCGCTCAGTTTTGCCGCCGCTTTCGGGCGCTACCTCCAGGAACAGCCGGAGAAGCTCAAGGACACGGTGCGCTGGAACACGGCTCTGGGGCTCGCGCTCACGGCCGAAGAGGTGGCGCGCGCGGAGGCCGGCCACACGGCACTGTATCGGCGCGCGCTCGCATTCTTCGAGGACCACGATTTTCTGGTGCTGCCCACCACCCAGGTGCTGCCGTTTCCGAAGACCGAGGAGTGGGTGCGGGAAATCGACGGCGTGGTCTGCCGGGATTACCTGCAGTGGATGGAGAGCTGCTGCCTGATCACGCTCACCGGCGCCCCCGCCATCTCCATGCCGTGCGGGTTCTCGGCGGGTGGCCCGGAGCCGCACGGGCTGCCCGTGGGTCTGCAGATCGTCGGCCGCCCCGGCGCCGATCTCGCAGTGCTGAGGCTCGCCCAGGCGTTCGAGCGGGCGGCGCCGTTCGGGCGCCAGACCCCCGCGCTCGATCCGGCGCCCGACACCGGCACCGAGACCTGAGGGGCGCGCCTGACGCGCTGGAAATCGGGGGCGTTCGAACGTAGCCTGACCGCTCGATTTGTCACGCTCCACGAAAAGCGGAAGGGAGAGACCATGAGTTACGAGACCATTCTCGTCGAGGAGATCGACGGGGTTACCCGCATCACTTTGAACCGACCCGAGCGCCTGAACGCCTGGACCTACCAGATGGGCGCCGAGCTGTCGGCGGCAGTGGCCGCGGCCAACGAGAACGACGACGTGATTGCCATGGTGGTTACCGGCGCCGGGCGTGGGTTCTGCGCCGGGGCCGACATTGGCGACGTGTTCAAGGCTCAGTCCGAGGGCCAGAACGTGCGCGGCGACAACACCCCGCGCGACTGGGTGGGGGAGGTGCGCGCCGCGAAACCCATGGTCGCGGCCATCAACGGCGCCGCCATCGGCGTCGGCCTGACCCAGGTGCTGCCCATGGACTATCTGGTCGCCGCCGAGGACGCCAAGCTGTCGGTGCGGTTCGTGAAGATGGGTCTGGTGCCGGAGCTGGCGAGCTCCCATTACCTCGCGCTGCGCATGGGCTTCGGGCACGCCAGCGAGCTGATGCTGTCCGGGCGCACCCTCACCGGCAGGGAGGCCCTGGCGATCGGTCTGGTCGACCGGGTGACCAGCGCTGACGAGCTGCTGCCCACCGCCCACGCGGTGGCCCGGGGCATGGGCGAGAACCCCCAGTCGTCGCTCCGCGCGATCAAGGATCTGATCACGCAGAACGCGAGCGAAGGTGACCTTGCGGAGGTGCAGAAGCGCGAGATGGCTGCGCTCGCGGAGGCCTACAAGTCTCCCGAGCACAAGGAGGCTATCGCCGCCTTCCTGGAAAAGCGCGAGCCCGATTTCAGAGCCGCACGCAAAGGAGCTTGAACCATGGCATTCACGGAGCTCAGCTACGAGGTGGACGACCACGTGGGGATCATCACCCTGCGCCGGCCCGAAGCCATGAACTCACTGACCTACACGCTGTACATGGAGCTCGAGGATGCGGTCCGCGACTCCGACGCCAGGGCTCTGATCATCACCGGGGAGGGACGGGCGTTCTGCGCCGGTGACGACGTCAAACAGATCCTCGGGGGCACCTCCGGGCCGCCTCCGGAGACCATCGAGCGGGGACGCAAGACCGGGGGCCTGACCCCGGCCGCGGATGCGCTGCTGTACTCGGACATCCCCATCATCGCGGCCGTGAACGGACCGGCCGTCGGCTGGGGCATGGAGCTTGCCATCATGGCCGACATGCGCATCGCGAGCTCAGCCGCCAGATTCGGCGAGCTGTTCGTGGTGCGCGGCCTGTGCTGCGATGCGCCCGGGCTCGGTCGGCTCGCGCAGATCGTCGGCCGCGCGCGGGCAGCGGAGCTGCTGTTCACCGGTGAGGTGATCGACGCGCAGCGTGCCCTGGCGCTCGGGCTCGTCTCCGAGGTGGTGGAACCCGACGCCCTGATGGACAGCGCCATGGTGCTGGCGCGCAAGATCGCCGCCAACCCGCCGCTGGCAGTTCGCGCGATCAAGGCGGGCCTGCGCCGCACGCTGGATCCGGACTGGCGCGACGTCGGGTCCTGGGCCATCGAGCAGATCCAGGCCCTGCGCCAGACCGAGGATTCCAAGGAGAGCGTGCGCTCCTTCCTGGAAAAGCGGGAGCCGAAGTTCACCGGCCGTTGATTCGGCCGCCCGGGCAAGGGTGATAAACTTCGGCGGTGAGACTGCGCAGTACACACCATCTCCTGGCCGGCATCGCGGCGCTGCTGCTCGCGGCCTGCGGGGGCGGTGGCGGGGGCGGCGTCAATCGCGCCGCCGCTGTGGCCGGCACCCCCACCACCACCTCGGGACTGCCGGCACCGCATTCGCAGTGCACGTTGAGCCAGGCCCGCGAGGACGTGCTGAACCTCTTCGAGGACTACTACTTCTTCAACACCTACCCGGACCAGGTTGCCAAGTATGCAGACGTGCGGTCCCGGCTCGACAGCTTTACCAGCGTTGATGCGCTGCTCGATGAGCTGCGCTACCAGTCCGGCATCTACGATCGTGGCTTCTCCTACTACCGGACCGTGGAAGAGGTCGATCAGTACTTCACGGCGGGGGAGTTCTACGGATTCGGGTTCAGCGTCGGCATCGCAGACTCCGGGGCGTGGCGGCTCATGGACGTCTACGGCGGCTCGCCGGCGGACCTCGCCGGCCTCCTGCGCGGCGACACCATCCTTGCGGTGAACGGCACGTCGACGGCGAGCCTGAACCTTGCCAGCGAGTCCACCTTTGGTCCGTCCGAGGTAGGGGTGCAGCGCACCCTCACGATCCGCCATCTGGACGGCACGACCGTGGAGGTGACACTCAGCAAAACCACGGTGGATCTGGACCCCGTGCCCGCCGACAAGGTGCGGGTCTTCGAGGCGGGCGGCCGGCTGGTAGGCTACGTGTACTTCAGAACGTTCGTCGAGGACGCGAATGCGCTGCTGCGTCAGGCCATGGTCAGCCTCACCGATCAGGCGGTTGCGCTGGGCGGCACGGGCATCGACGATCTGGTGCTGGACCTGCGCTATAACGGCGGTGGTCTGGTGGGCACCGCCGAGGTGCTGGGCTCGCTCGTGGTCGGCAACGCCAACGCCGGCAATATCTTCTTCAGCTACGAGTACAACGATTTCGTCACGGCGAACTACGGCGATCCGAACGAGGACGTGCGCCGCTTCCAGGTCGAGGCCGATGCGCTGGAAGGGGTGGAGAACGTCTACTACCTGACCGACACGGGCACGGCGTCGGCGAGCGAGCTCACAATCAGCGGTCTCACGCCGTACCTGACCCGTTCCGTGCTGGTGGGTGCGCGCACCTACGGCAAGCCGGTGGGTCAGTGGGGCCTCGACTACTGCAACGATTCCATGGTGCTGTTCCTGGTGACCTTCCGCACCGTGAACGTTCTGGGCCAGGCGGACTACTACACAGGCATTCCGGCCGACTGCGCGGCGCCCGACGACTGGGATCACGCGCTCGGCGATCCCTCCGAAGCACGTCTCGACGCGGCGCTCGCCTACATCGAATCGAACGGCTCGCTGTGCACGGCGCCCGTCCTGCGCGCGGCCGCGCAGAGCCTAGCGGGCGCGCCGATCGTCGAGCTTCCGGAACCCCTGACCGGCTCGACGCTGGCCGCCCGCTTCCTGCACGCCTACTGAACCGTCTGGCTCATTGATCGGTGTTGCGCTAGCCTGTCTGGCTTGTTCGACGACGGGTAAGGGGCCTGATGATCAAGGTGCCACGTATCTTTGCGCTGTCGGTAGCGGCGCTGCTGCTGATGCTCGCCGGCAATGGGCTGGCGCGGGAGCTGACCCCCGTACGGCCTGAGCGGGTCGGGCTCGACGCCGACCGGCTGGACCGCATCGCCGAGAACATGAATGCTGCGGTGGCCGACGGCACCATGGTCGGTGGGGTCGGCATGATCGCCCGCTACGGACGTCTCGCTTATGTGGAGAGCTGGGGCGAGCGGGATCGCGAGGCGGGCGATCCGATGACCCAGGACGACATCTTCCGCATCTACTCCATGTCGAAGCCGATCACGGGTGTCGCGCTGATGATCCTCTACGAGGAAGGCAAGTTCTTTCTGAACGACCCGGTGGCCAAGTACATTCCCGAGCTCGCCAACCTGAAGGTCGCGCTGTCCACGGCGGACGGCGGCCAGACGCGGATCGTCTCCGACGGGACGCGCAGCCGGACGATCGGCGAGGGCGACGGGGATCTCACGGGTCAGACCCGCGCGCCGCGCCGCCAGCCGACCGTTCATGACCTGATGACCCACACCGCCGGTTTCACCTATGGCGTGTTCGGCAACACGGAGGTAGACAAGCTCTACCGCGAGCACGGCATTCTCTTCGAGCAGCCGAATCTCAAGGCATTCGTCCAGGAGCTCGGTCAGATCCCGCTGCAGTACGAGCCGGGCACCCGCTGGCATTACAGCGTGGCCGTGGACGTGCAGGGCCGGCTGGTGGAGGTGCTGTCCGGCATGCGTTTCGGCGAGTTCCTCGAGAAGCGTCTGTTCGGACCGCTCGGCATGACCGACACGGGCTTCGTGGTGCCGAAGGACAAGCTGCCCAGACTTGCACAGCTCTACAGCCCGGAAGGCACCGCCGCTGAAGCCGGCGAGGCGTTCCTGAAACCGTCCACGTCCAAACACCTCGTGGTCGCGGATGCGCGTCTTTCTGACAACTTCATGGAAGGCGCCACCTTCCAGAGCGGCGGCGGCGGTCTGGTCTCCACCGCCCGGGATTATCTGCGGTTCTGTCAGATGATGCTGAACGGCGGTGAGCTCGACGGCGTGCGCATCCTGTCGCCGAAGACCGTCGAGCTCATGACCACCAACAACCTGGGCGAGATCTCCATGGGCTTCGGCCAGCAGGGTGTCGGGTTCGGTCTCGACTTTGCCGTGGTCGAGGACGTGGGCGAAGTGGGCGAGGTCGGCTCCGTGGGTGAGTACAACTGGGGCGGCGCAGCAGGCACCCGGTTCTGGGTCGACCCGCAGGAGGGGCTGATCGGCGTGTTCATGGTGCAGAGCATTCCGCACCGCACGCGTCTTGCCGACGAGTTCAAGGTGCTCAGCTATCAGGCGGTGGTTGAGTAGGCCCGCGCTCGGCGCCGTGCCGATGGTGCGGCACGTCCTCGCGCTGCTCGTGGGGGCAGTGCTCGTCCTTCCCTCGGTCGCATCGGCGAGCGAGGCGCTTTACGGGCGCATCGGCGAGCGGCTGGCGCTCATGCGTGACGTCGCCGCCTACAAGTGGCTCCACGACCTGCCGGTGACGGATTCCGAGCGGGAGGCACGGGTGCTCGACTCGGCGGCGGCGGACGGGTTGCGTTTTCAGATCGAGCCGGACAGCACGCGCCGGCTCTTTGCGGTGCAGATCGAAGCGGCGAAGGACATCCAGCGCTACTGGTTCGAACGCTGGGCGGCCGGCCCGGCGCCCGACTCGGCACCCGACCTCGTCGGCGAGCTGCGGCCGCACCTGCTCCAGCTCGGGGAAGAGATTCTCGCCCTGGCCGCCGAGCCGGTCACCGGCGTGAACGCCGACCGTTTCTACGAGATCGTGCGCACGGATGGGCTGGAACGCGACCGGGCGGACGAGCTGCTCTCTGCCGTTGCTGCGCTCGAGCGCTATCCGAGCCGGCTCGCCCAGATACTGGATACCGGC
>JASFLG010000171.1:0-8222 GCA_050118205.1 Pseudomonadales bacterium | reverse complement strand
AGGAGTCGCCTCCGGTGATGATGGCGTCGTAGTGCGCGGTGAAGGAGAACGGCCCCGCGTCCTGGTTGAACATGAGCCTGAGATCCGCGGTGTAGTCCAGCGCAGGCGTGCCGGAGATCTGACGCTGTAGACTTTCGTCCGGCAGGGCCGACGCCACCCCGAAGAGCTTGGCACGGGCGTCCATCTCGAGCGCCCGGGCCCCGCCACCACCGAACGTGAGCGCCAGCACGCAGCACCCGACCAGGACACGGCTCATGCCGCTTCGCGGGCGCTGTCCTCGATGATCTGCCCGTCCCGCAGCCGCACCTGACGTCGGGCGAAGCTCATGACCAGAGGATCGTGCGTGGCGGTGACGATGGTCACGCCGTGCTCCTCGTTGAGCCGCCGCAGGAGCCTGAGCAGCTCCTCCGTGGTTTTCGAGTCCAGATTGGCGCTCGGCTCATCCGCCAGGAGGAGCACGGGGTGGGTGACGATCGCGCGGGCCACCGCCACCCTCTGCTGCTGACCGCCCGACATTTCGCCCGGGCGCCGGTCGGCCATGCCGACCAGGCCGAGCTCCTCCAGCAAGGCCTCGGCCCGGCGACGACGATCCGCGGCAGGGACGCCCTGAAGCTGCATGATGAACTCCACGTTCTCCCTCGCCGACAGCACCGGGATGAGGTTGTATGCCTGAAAGACGAATCCCATCTTCCTGAGACGCAGCTCGGAGAGCTCGCTTTCCGACAGGTCGTTCAGCGCCACGCCGTCCACCTCCACCGAGCCGGCATCCGGCCGGTCCAGGCCACCGATGATGTTGAGCAGCGTCGATTTCCCGGAACCCGAAGGTCCAGCGAGGCTCACGAACTCCCCCCGCGACACCTCGAAGTTCACGTCGACAAGCGCCCGAACGGGCACGGTGTCGTCCTGATAGGTCCTCGATATCGACCGACAGCGCACGACCAGATCATTCATCTCCGCAATGCCTCCAAGGGTTTGATTTTGACGGCCCGCCAGGCAGGGTAGAGGGCGGCGATCACACCGAACACGAGCGACAGCCCCGCCACCAGCACGATGTCCTGCCCCATGAGTCGTGGGGTCAGCACGCTGCGTATGCCGGCTAGCTCCGCGCCCGCCGCCCACTTGCTGAGATCGATGCCGTCGCCGAGCCACCAGGTGGAGAGCATCCAGCCGACGATGACCCCGACCGTGACCCCCGCCAGCATGATGATCGTGGATTCGAGCACCACCTGGATGATCACCGCCCCTGGCTTCATGCCGACGGCTCTGAGCATGCCGAACTCTTTGACCCGCTCCATCACCGCGGTGATGAGGGTATTGATCAGACCGAAGATCAGTGCGCCCATGATGACCATGAACCAGATGAGTATCGCGCTGTCCACGTACGTGAACATGGCTGCAGCCTGGGGCTCCAGCTGCTGCCAGTCCATGACCTTCAGATTGGAGAAGGAAGACTCCAGGCGCTCCTTTACGTCTTCTTCCAGGGTTCTGTCCCGAACCAGAGCATCGTCTTCGAGCTTCACCGACACCTCGGTGACCACGTCCGCCTGCACCATTTTCTTGAGCGTGTTCACCCCGGTGAATACGAACTGCTTCTCCAGACTGGTGCCTTCCGCGTCATAGACCCCGGCGATGCGGAAACCCGCTTCCCGGTTCCGCTTGTCAAGGCCCTGGGTGATGATCACCAGCCGGCGTCCCACCTGGGTCTCGAGTTGGCGGGCCAGCTCCTTGCCGATGAGCACGCGCCTGTCGTCTGCGTCTTTCAGCCGTTCTCCCTCAATGGTCACCTCGCCGAGAAACGAGATGTCCTCCTGCGCCGGGTCAACGCCCACGAACTGGATACCGCGGGTTTCCCGTTCGCTCATGATCACCGCCGGAATGCGGATGCGCGCGGTCCATCCGGCAATCTCGCCGGCGGGGACATTCGGATGCCAGGCCGGATCCAGATGAAAGCTCTTCTCGATGTTCGGATCGTCCAGGTATCCCGGAAACAGGACCTTGATGTGACCGGTCAGGTTCTCCACCGCGGCCTCGCGCATGTCGTACTGCATGCCGCGAATCAGAGCGTTGGTCACCACCACCCCGGCAACCGCCACGCAGATGGCGAGCAGCAGCATCAGGTTGCGCCGCTTGTGACGGAACAGGTTCCGCGTCGACAGCTGCAGGAGAAGTTTCAGCGGCACGACAGGGCTCCTCCTGGCAGTAGCGACAGAGACAGCGTCCGCTGGTCACGCATCGGCACGCAGGGCCTCCACCGGACGCAGCTTGCGAATCCGCAGCGCCGGGATGAGCGCCGCGACCTGGGTGCCCACCATCATGATCACCCCAGCGGCGGCAGCCGCCCCGACGGAAAACCGCGGGTACATGTGATCGGGCAGCTGGTAGGCCTTGAGCAGCTCCGCCGCGTCCGCCGGCAGTGGCAGGCCGTAGCGGCCGAGCGGAACGAGCACGACAACGCTGATCGCGACCCCGAGCGCCACGCCGAGCGCGCCGAGGCACAGCGCCTCCAGCGCCAGCTGGCCCATGATGCGGCCCGGTCGCATGCCGATCGCCATGAGCATCCCGAACTCGGGCGTGCGCTCGAAGACCGTCATCATGAACGTGTTGACCACGCTGAAGGTGACGATGGTGGCGACCAGCGCAAAGATCAGCACCGCGCCGGCGAACTTGAGGTCGATGGTCTGCACCGCCTCCGGCATCAGCGCCCGCCAGTCGAGCACCCTGAGATCGCTGCCGAGCTCGGCAGCAAGGGTCTTCGCCACCACCACGCTTTCTGCCACGGATTCCGCAAGAATCACCAGGGCATGCGCCTCATCGGAGGCGAGCCCCCAGCCGGCACGAAAGTCGTCGATGGGGATCTGCGCGAGGCTGCGATCGAGCTCCACCTGACCGCTGTCGAAGATGCCGACCACGTCGGCGACCGCAGCGGCGACCCCGCCCTCGCTCGCCGTACCGAGAAAGACGATCTCGTCACCTACCGCCAGGTCCAGATTGCGCGCCAGCGCCGAGCCGATGAAAGCCTCGCCCGGCCCGGCCAGATAGCGCCCGCTGATCACCCTCCCCGGCAGGGACGACCAGCGCGCTTCGCGGTCCGGCTCCACACCCTGCACCTGGGCCCCGAAGCTGCGCTCGCCATGGCTCACCAGTGCAAAGCTCTGGGCACGCTGGGACACCATGGTCACCCCGGGTGTGGTCCGCACCAGCGCCTCGAGCGCCGGGACATCATGAATCGTGTACTCCATGCGGGGATCGTCCTGGTAAGCCGGGTGCTGGATCTGCACGTGTCCGAGAAACAGGCGTGCAATGTTG
Organism: Pseudomonadales bacterium; assembly: GCA_050118205.1. Lineage (GTDB taxonomy): Bacteria > Pseudomonadota > Gammaproteobacteria > Pseudomonadales > Azotimanducaceae > SZUA-309. Next base: position 4,916 of record JASFLG010000171.1, on the reverse strand, counting down.
TCGATCATGATTTCGAACGTGCCGTTCTGCATGGACATGGCGAAGATGAGCAGCCACACGGCAAAAGCAATGCCACCGGAGGTGAGCCAGGTGCGCCGCCGGTTGCGCCAGAGGTTGCGCCACGCGATACGGCCTACGCCCGCACCCGAACGGGCCGGTTCGGTCTGCGTGATCTCCGCCGTTGCCGTACCGACCGACATCACTCGCCCCGCAGGGCTTCCACCGGCCGGATCCGGTGGATACGCAGCGACGGCAGCAGCGCGGCGATCTGCGTGCCGACCAGCATGACAATAGGCGCCACGGTCATCGCTTCCCAGGAGAAGGCCGGATACATCCGGTCCGGCATGTAGAACTGACGCGCATACTCCTGCATCGCTTCGCCCATGTAGATGCCCACGTCCATGAGCCAGAGCGTCAGCGCGACGGCGGCCGCCAGACCGATCGCGATTCCGAGCAGGCAGACGAACAGCGCCTCCCACTGCAGCATGAGCATGATGCTCAGGGGTCGCATGCCGATGGCCAGCAGCATGCCGAACTCCCGGGTCCGCTCGAACACGGTCATGATGAAGCTGTTCACGACGCTGAACACCACCAGCGCCATGATGATGCCGTACATGATCCGGCCGCTGATCCGGTCGACCTCGATGCCCTGCTCGAGCTCGGGCAGCACCGCCTTCCAGTCGCGCACCGCCAGCGTGTCCGGGAGCTCGTGCCGGAGACGTCTGACGACCGTCTTCGTGTCGCCCAGGTCGTCGAGGCGCAGCACCAGCGAATGCACCTCGTCGTCGAGCCCGAAGCCGGCCTGAACCTCGGAGAGCGAAGCAAGCAGGAGCACACGGTCGATCTCCGCCATGCCGGTCTCGAGCAGCCCCACGACGTCGAACACCATGGCCGCGACACCGCCCTCCTTGCCGGAGCCGAGCACGACCACCTCGTCGCCGACGTCCGCACCCAGGTTGCGGGCCAGCGCGGTTCCCAGCACGGCCTCGCCAGGCCCCTCGAGCGTGCGTCCGCGCTCGATCATGCGCACAAAACGCACGGTGTCCCTTTCTGCGGCGAGATCGATACCGAGCACCTGTGCACCGAAGCTACGCTCATCCACGGAAGTGAGGGCGAACGCTTCCACCCGGGGTGCCACAGCCGCGACCCCCGGCGTGGACCGTACCTTCTCCACGATCTCGGAGGCGTGCTCGATGGTGTCCTCGAAGCGGTTGTCCTCGAGATAGTCGCGTCTCTGTATCTGCACCTGGCCGACCATCAGCGCCGTGGCGTTCTCCGTCATCACGTCGTACTGGCCGAGCTGCAGGGCCATGAACGAAACCACCAGAAAGACCGCGAACGCGATGCCACCGGTCGTAAGCCACGTTCGCCGTCGGTTGCGCCAGAGATTGCGCCAGCCGATCCGCACGCTCATGAACCCCTCACCGCCGCCGGTCGCGGACTCGCGCCGGGTGAGCGTCGCCTCACTCACTGACGGCCACCCGACTGCAGCGAGAATACGGTGAAAGTCCGATCCGGAATGTCGATGTCGAACTCGGCCGAGTCGTAGATCACCTCCGTGTAGTGGTCCGGCTCGTCCAGCGGGCTCATGCGCATACGGATCGGCATCACCCGCCCTCCGAGCTCGCCGATCTCGAGGCTCTCCAGTCGCTTCAGCGGCTCCATGGACTGATCGAAGAAGGTCTCGGAGAGGAGCACGTAGTCGTCGCGCAGCACCCACTCCTCCTTGCCCCAGACCACCGGCGCATCGTCGTGGGGAATGGCCTTCACGGTGTACACGGTGTGACCGTCGTGCTCGCTGGTGTCGATGATGCTGAGATCGTAGTAGCGAAGCAGGTCGTCGGTGCGTGACAGGTCGTTGTAGGAGAAGTCCGAGCCGGCCCAGCTCTGCGACATCAGGCTGTAGGGCAGCCGGATCGTCCTGTTCAGCTTGGGGGTGTAGGTCCACATCTTGTCGCCCTGCTTCAGCGTGGCGTTGCCGGCATCCCGGGCGGGTGCGGTGAAGCGGATCAGGGCGTCCTCGCGGCCCCGGGTCCAGGAAACGAGGGAAGACGATCGCTCCCAGTCCGGACGGTGGATCACCATCGTGATTTCGGTGTAGGACGTCTTACCCCGGACGAGGTCGAGCGCACCCGCGACCAGCGCCTCGGCGGTGACCGTCCCGGGCTCGGCCGCGGTGCCGGTGCCGCCGGTGAGCAGGCCAATGAGCAGAAGACACCGGAACATCCAGCGCCGGGGGTCGTGACGGCTCATCGAATGGCCTCCCGTTCGTTTCGTTGCTGAGCAGACGCCGGCTCGGTTGTCACGCCCCGCATCGGCGATGCAAGCGTCGGATCACCGGGCGGCGCCAGTACGCCGTGCACCAGCGTATTCGCCATCAGCCGGGTGTACTGACCGACGGGCTGCGCGCGCGAAGCGGTCCGCGGCGCGCTCAGGATGGCGGAGACCAGGTCGACGAGCACCTGCGCACGTGCCGTCAGGTCCTCCCGGGTGCGGGTACCGCCGGTCGCCTCATCGAGCAGGTCCAGCATGAAACCGGTCTGCCAGGCGTTGACACGCTCCAGCACGGAGACGTCCACCTCTGCCATGGCCAGCGCGAGCTCGCCGTCGCCGCTCGCCAGACGGGCAAGCAGCGGCATTTCCGTCACGCGCGCAAGACCGAGCTCGATCAGACCGGCGAGCCGGTCGGCCGCCGGAATCGACGCGTCGAGCAGCGCGGAAAACCCGGCTACGTAGGCGCGCTTCTCCAGCGCTGCCGCGTGGAACAGCAGCTCCGCCTTGTTCCGGTAGTAGAGATACACGGTCCCCTTGGCGACCCCGGCACCCCTGGCGACGTCATCGATGCTGGTCTTGCGGTAGCCAAGCCGCACGAAGAGCGCCGTCGCGGCACCGAGAATCCGCTCCCGTTTGGCGCGCTGCTTCTCTTCCTCTTCCGGCCAGAGGAACGCGTCGAGCCACTGTTCGACTTTCGCTACTTCGCTGCTGCTCATAACTGACCAGATTAACTATATCGGTCATTTTGTCAATTCAACCGTTGACAGTCACACCGTCGACGGACAAAACTATATTTACTCTAATTTTAGATTGTGTCAAACAGAATGGCCGACGACGCGGACCAGCCTTCTCTGAGGGACCGCAAGAAGCGGGAGGCGCGGCAACGGATACTGAATGCCACCGACCGCCTCATTCGGTCCCGGGGTTACGAGCAGACCAAGATGCGCGACATCGCGAAGGCCGCGGACCTCAGCTACCAGACCCTGTACAACTACTTCCCCACCAAGGGACAGATCCTGCGCACCCTGCTCACCGAGCAGGTCGAAGGCCTGGCCCGGCGCTTTCAGGAGGTGCTGACGGCCTATGACGGCGGACTGCTCACCATCCTGGAGCGTCTGAACGCGATCAGCTTCGAAGCCGTGGATGGACCGGAACGGGAGCTGTGGCGAATCGCCACGGTGGAGATGTTCCAGCAGGAGGATGCCCGCCGGACCTACCGCCTCATCGACGAGATGGCCCATGAGGCCCTGGAGCACCTGCTGGAGACGGCACGCGACCGCGGCGAGCTCTCCGCCAGCGTGGATCTGCCCAGGCTCGCCGCCATTCTGTTCGACCTGGCGGACTACGGCCTGTTGAAGTTCATACTCGACCCGCAGCAGACGGTAGCCGCCGCGCTCGACGAGCTGAGCGCGGAGATCCGCATCGTCGTCGCGCCCTACCTCACCCGATGGGAGACCTGACATGACACTGCGCTGGGGCATTCTGGCCACCGGAAACATGGCCCGGGTCTTCGCGCGAGCGGCCAGCGGCTCGTCGGCCAACCAGCTGGTCGCCGTCGCCAGCCGCGACCCGGACCGGGTCAGAGCGTTCGCGCAGGCACACGGCATCGAGCGTGCCCACGAAGGTTACGAAGCCCTGCTCGCCGACCCTGGCGTGGACGCCGTCTACGTCGCCACCCCTCACCCCCTGCACGTGGACTGGACCATCCGGGCGCTGGAAGCCGGCAAGCACGTGCTCTGCGAGAAACCGCTCGGCCTCAATCACCCCGAGGTCATGGCCGTGGTCGACGCGGCGGAGCAGTCCGACCGGTTTCTCATGGAGGCCTTCATGTACCGCTGCCACCCGCAGACCGATCAGCTGGTTCGACTGATCAGGGACGGCGCCATCGGGACGGTGCGCCAGATCCGGGCGAGCTTCGGATTCCGCGCCGTGGAGGACCCGCAGTCGCGGCTGTTCGCGAACGCCCTCGGCGGCGGCGGGATTCTGGACGTGGGCTGCTACCCGGTGTCCGCCGTCAGGCTGATCGCCGGCAGCGAGCCGACGAAGGTGTCCGCGGCGGGTCACCTGGGCGCCACCGGGGTGGACTACGTGGCAGCCGCGCTGCTCGAGTTCGAGGACGGGATCACCGCCGCGCTGTCGACCGCCGTGACCGTCTCTCTGGACAACGATCTCACCGTACACGGCGAGCAGGGCACGATCCGGGTCCCGAACCCGTGGAAGTGCACCGAGGGCGGCGATGCCGGACGCTGGCGGCTGACCATCGAGCGCGGCGGCAGCGTGGAGACGATCGGTGGTGACGCGCCCCCGCTCTACCAGCTCGAGATCGATCACGTGGCCGGGCGGATCGCCGCCGGCGCCCGGCAGTCGGAGCGCATGTCCTGGGCGGACAGCCTCGGCAATGCCCGGGTGCTCGATGCCTGGCGCCGGGAGATCGGGCTCGTCTACGCGTCCGAGCAACCGGCGACCCACCGCGGTCCCCTCCCGGGCCGCACGGCGCGGCCACCGCGTCCCGCCCTGGCGGGACGGATCCCGCACCTGGACAAACCCGTGTCGCGCCTGGTCATGGGTTGTGACAACCAGCCGTCCATGAGCCACGCCGCAGTGATCTGGGACAACTACCTGAACCTGGGTGGCAACTGCTT
>JASFLG010000170.1:0-8227 GCA_050118205.1 Pseudomonadales bacterium | reverse complement strand
AGGCCGGATGCGACATCAGGTTGATGAAGTAGGCGCGGACGCTGTCGAAGGGCCAGTCGAATCTGGCGATGCCGTAGTTGCCGAGGTGGGCGCGCTGCTGCTCCGGTGCGAGCCCTTCGCCGCCGAAGGTCCACTGGCCGAAGAGCGCGTTACCCTGCACCGCGAACCGGGACGTGCCGTAGCCGCTCTCGTACGCCGCCTGCCCGAGGGCGAGCCCGGCGGGAACGATGTCCAGCTTGTAGAGCATCTCCTCGAGCACCGCGTCCGTTGCCGGACCACGGGCCGTGACCTCCGAGGCGTCCGCCGCCTGAATCCGCAGGATGGGAAAGGACGCACGAATGGTCTCGATCTCCTCCGGGGTGAGCGATCCGCCCGCTGCCAGTCGCTGTGCTGCTGCCTCCGCCAGGGCGCGACGCTTCAGCACCAGGTCGTTGGCGTGCAGAATCAGCGGCAACAGCAACCGGTAAAAGACCTCTTTCTTTTCGGGCACGGTGAGGCTGGCCGCCGTCCTCTGCCAGCGTTCGGAGATGCCGGTAATGAGCGCGTTCGGGGCGCTGAGCTGCTCCTCGTGATGCACGGCACCCCACCAGTCCTCGCTCTCGAGCCAGGCGCGCGTCTGATCGAATCCGGCAAGCACGACGACTTCCGGTTCCAGGGCAGCCGCCGCGTATGTCGGCGGCGTCACCGCCCCCCCGCACAACAGAAGCGTCGCCGATCCCCAGGCGAGCGCCGCCAGCCGCCGCGCGCTCACCCTGCCGCCACCTGCTTGCGCAGCACGTCGGCCGGGATCGGCTCCGGGATCGGGTAGAGCTCGTCCAGGGGTTTCGAGTGCCCATCGGGCATCAGCATCCGACAGTGAAAACGCTGAAACCCCCGGTAAGCGGTCACCCCGCAGGAGTGAGCGATCACCTCCACCTCTTTCTTCAGCGTGGTGGCATAGCGATAGACACGCTCGGATTTCTCTACCGGTACGAGACCCTTCTGCAGGTCCGGGTCGTGTGTGGTGATCCCGGTCGGGCACGTGTTTCTGTTGCAACGCATCGCCTGGATGCAGCCGAGCGCGAACATGAAACCGCGCGCCGTCACCACGAAGTCGGCACCCATACACAGGGCCCAGGCGACCTGGCCCGGATTGATCAGCTTGCCGCTGGCAATCAGTCGGGTCCGCTCCTTCAGTCCGTAGCGGGTGAGCACGTCCGACACCAGCGGCAGGGACTCGCGGATCGGCAGGCCGACGAAGTCCATCAGGCTTTGTGGCGCCGCGCCGGTGCCGCCGTCGCCGCTGTCGATGGTGATGAAGTCCGGCGCGCTCTCGATGCCGCGTCGGTGCACCTCGAGGAACAGATCGTCGAGCCAGCGGTAGGCACCCACCACGCACTTGAATCCCACCGGTTTGCCGCTCACCCGCCGCACGTGCTCGATCAGGTCGAGCAGCTCCCCCGGGGAATTGACCTCCGGGTGCCGGTTCGGGCTGATCGAGTCGTGGCCGGGCTCGATGAAGCGGATCCGGGCAATCTCCTCGGTGACCTTGTCGCCAGGCAGGATGCCGCCTTTGCCGGGCTTCGCTCCCTGACTCAGCTTGATCTCGATCATCTTCACCTGGTCATGAGCAGCCACCTCCCTGAGGCGGTCGTCCGAGAGGTTGCCGAGCGCATCGCGCACCCCGTACTTCGCGGTGCCGATCTGAAAGACGATGTCCGCGCCACCTTCCAGATGGTAGGGCGATAGAGCGCCCTCGCCCGTGTTCAGCCAGCAGCCGGCCTTCCGCGCACCATGAGAGAGCGCACGCACCGCAGGCTCCGAGATCGCTCCGAAGCTCATACCCGATACGTTGAAGAAGCTCGGTGCCGTGTAAGGCTGATCGGCATAAGGCCCGATGAGCATCGGGGGCGACTCCACCGCATCCTGCTCGAGGGTCGGGTACGGTGTGTTCACGAAGATGAAGGTGCCCGGCGGGCGAAGGTCGCGCGTCGAGCCGAATGCAGTGGTGGTGTCCACCCCTTTGGCCGCCTGATACACCCAGGAACGCTCGGCACGGTTGAAGGGCAGCTCTTCCCGGTCCATGGCAAAGAAATACTGCCGGAAGAACTCGCCCAGCTTTTCGAACAGATAGCGGAACCGACCGATCACGGGGTAGTTCCGGCGCACCGTGTGCTGCGTCTGGCGCACGTCGATCACGTACAGGACCACGAACGCGATCAGGCCGAGCCCGAGGGTCAGCACGAAAAGCTCGGTCATGATGGAGAGGATGATCAGCGACGTATCCATGGAGTGCTCCCGGTCCCGAAACTCGCGCCGTGCCGGCCCGCGCCACGTTGGGCGGCGCCGGTCACTGCGTCACCATTTCATCCCCAAGCATACCGATTCGCACCCCGACCAGGCCATCCGTGCCCGGTCTCCAGGAACGACCAACATCCACCGCCAGCCATGTAGACTGAGGCGCGGACGAGAAAGGGGAACGCGATGAGCGACACACCAGCGACCACCGCACCGACGAGCGCGGTGGTCATTCTGCTCGACAGCCTGAACCGACACATGCTCGGTTGCTATGGCGGCACGGAGTTCGAGACCCCCAATCTGGACCGCTTCGCCAAGGACGCGGTGCGCTTCGACAATCACTACGTCGGCTCGCTGCCCTGCATGCCGGCACGCCACGACATTCTGGTCGGCGCGCTGGACTTCCTCTGGCGGCCCTGGGGGTCCATCGAGCTGTGGGAGGAACCGCTGACCGCCCCCCTGCGTCAGCAGGGGGTCACCACCATGCTCATCAGCGACCATCCGCATCTGTTCGAAGTGGGCGGCGAGAACTACCACACCGAGTTCCGTGCCTGGGACTACGTGCGCGGACACGAGAACGACCCCTGGAAGACCCGTCCGGATCCTTCCTGGCTCGGCACGCCCGCTCTGCCGGCAAGCGCCGGTCACGGGCAGTACTACAACGTGTCCAGGACCTGGTTCAAAGGTGAGCCCGACTTCCCCGGCCCGAAGACCATGCAGGCCGCCGCGGACTGGCTGAACATGCACACCACCGGTGGCAACGACACGCCGTTTCTGCTGTTCGTCGACGAGTTCGATCCTCACGAGCCGTTCGACACGCCGGCTCCCTGGGCCAACCGTTACGACCCCGACTGGACCGAAGAGCTGATGATCTGGCCGCCCTACTCGGTCCACACCGTGGAGCGGGGCATCCTGAGCGAGCGGCAGGCCCGGCACGTGCGCGCCAACTACGGCTCGAAGCTCTCGATGATCGACCACTGGTTCGGGCGGGTGCTGGACACCCTGGACGCACGGGGACTGTGGGAAAGCACGGCGGTGATCGTCTGCACGGACCACGGCCACTACCTGGGCGAGCGGGACATCTTCGGCAAGCCGGGCGTCCCACACTATGAGCCGATCGCGCACACGCCGCTCATGATCCGCTGGCCGGGCATCGAGGCTCGGACCGTGGATGCGCTGACCACCAACGTGGACATTCACGCAACCCTGTGCGACCTGTTCGGCATCGCACCCGAGCACGTGACCCACGGCCGCTCACTGGTACCGCTGGTCCAGGGCAATGCTCGGAGCATCCGCGAATGGGCCCTGGCCGGCGTCTACGGACGCTGGGTGCACGTTCTCGACGGTCGGCGAAAATACGCCCGGGGGCCGGTGGAGGACAGCAATCTGCCGCTGTCCATGTGGTCCAACCGCTGGTCCACCATGCCCGTACCGCAGCTACCGACGCTGAAGCTCCCCAGACCGGACCGCAACGCCTATCTCGACTTCATGCCCGGCAGCGAGATTCCGGTGATCAGGCAGCCCTTCCGGCCGGGAGACCTGCTGCCCTACTGGTGCGCCAACCAGAAGCCGGGGCAGCATTGCCTGTACGATGTGACAGACGATCCCACGGAATCCGACAATCGTGTCGGTCAACCGGAAGAGGCGCGGATGATCGAGCTCCTGCGGTCGGCCCTCGGTGAGATAGATGCGCCGAGCGAGCAGCTCGCGCGCCTGGGAATTGCCTGACCGTCAGGCCCCGGTCGGCAGCGCGGCGAAACGCCCGGTGGCGACAAGCTGGGTGCGACCGCCAACCTCGGGCGTTGGCCCGACCTTCAGGTAGAGCCGCGACGGCCGTCGTATCTCCAATCCCTGATCGACCACCACGTCGAAGGTGCCCCCTTCCAGATCGTACAGATAGGCCGCAAAAGCGCTGTTCGCGCTGCCCGTGGCGGGGTCTTCGCGCGAGCCTCCGGCGTGGAAGTACATGCGCGTGGCATAGTCCGCATCGGGTCCGTAGGCATCGCGGGTGAACAGAAACACACAGTGCACGCCCACCCCCTCGCGCACGTAACGCTGGTGCAGATGCTCATCGAGCCGCGCTTCCTTGAGCGCCGCGAGGTCCCTGACCCCGATCAGAACGAACTTCGGTCCCACCTCCGCAAGGCGCACCGGGTACTCGTCGTCGAGCGCCTCGGGCGAGAGACTCACGAGCTCTGCCGCAGCCTCTCTGTCGAACGTCCCGCCCAGATGCACGGGCGGCGGCGTCATCCAGCCGATGCCTTCGCGAAACTCGACCGGAACCGGTCCCACACCGAGATTCAGGGTAAACGTACCCTCGCCCCCGGCCAGCAGCCAGGCGGTACCGACCGTGGGATGACCAGCGAAGGAAAGCTCTTCATCCGGTGTGAAGATGCGAACGTCCGCTTCCTTGTCCCCACTGCGGGTGACGAACGTCGTCTCGGAGAAGTTCATCTCCCGGGCGATGCTCTGCATGACGGACGTCTCGAGCCCGGTGCAGTCCTGCACCACCGCCAGCTGATTGCCGGCCAGTGGTCCTTCCGCAAATACGTCGACGATGGTCAGATCCAAGGGTTCACCTCCCGGGTCCAGGTGGCGGCTGCAGAGGATTCAGAAAACGTTCGAGCTCATCCCAGCGCGACGCGAGCATCTCCCGGTAAGACGTACGCCCCACCACCTCGAGCCGTATCCCATCCGGGTCCTCGAAGAAGGTGGCGTAGTACTCAGGGTTGTATTCCGGGTACCTGCGGGGCTCCGTCGCGTCGATGCCGAGCCCGGACAGGATACGATGGCACGCATCCACGGCTGCCGGACTCTCAGCCTGAAAACAGACGTGATGCAGACCCGCCCGATAGGCATCGAACGGCGCATCCGAGCGGGCCGGGCGGATCGTCAGCTGGAAGCCCGGCGCCAGATAGTGTGCGTGCGGCTCACCGGCGATGGCCTTGTCACCCTTCTTCAGACCCAGCGCCTCCATGACCCGATCGTAGAACGCTTCCGAGCGCTCGAAATCGGTCACGGACAGGTAGATGTGGTCGATTCCATTGAGCAGCAGCGTCATCCCTGATCTCCGTCGACGAACAACCCCATCACCAGATCATCCTCGTAGGCTCCGGTCGCGAGCTTCACCCGTCGGCGGATGCGCCCTTCCTCCTGGAAGCCGAGGCTTCGGTACAGATGAATCGCGCGCTCGTTACCGGCGCGCACATGGAGCTCGATCTTCTCCACGGCCCGATTGCGACGGGACCAGGCGATGGCATGCTCGAGCAGCGCGCGCCCGATACCCCGATCCGTCGCGTTCGGATAGACAACGACGTTCAGTGTGCAGACGTGCGCAAGCTGTGCAAGCGGCAGCGGGTCGAGCAGCAGGTGACCGATCACCACACCGTCGCGTTCCGCGACGGTGTACAGGCCGTGCCCATCGGCCCTGATCGAGGCTATCTTGTCGCGAAACGCCGGGACCGGGATCTCGCCCGGGAGCGCATTCAGGAACCCCGGCGTGCGTGCCGTCTCGTGCTCCCCGGCGGCAATCGTTTCCGCGTCCGCCGGCGTCGCATCCCGAATGGCGACGGTCACGGCCGGTTCGCCAACGCAAAGAGCATGGCGACCCGCTCGGTGAGACCTCGCCTGCGCTCGCCGGCCAGCGTCTCGGCCAGGAAACGGTCGAGCTCGGCCTCGGCAAGCACGCGGAATCCCAGGGATTCATAGAACGGTGCGTTCCAGGGCAGGTCGGCGAAGGTGGTGAGGCTCACACCGGCGAGTCCGCGGTCCCGGGCAGCCTCGATCACGGTCTCCACCAGGCGCCGGCCGAGGCCCCTGCGCCCATGATCCGGGTGCACGGCCAGCTCATCGAGGTGCAGACGGCCATCGGAGATCGAGCAGGTTCCGAAGCCAATCGGCGCACCATCGAGATCAGCGACGAAAAGCAGCGCATCCGAACGCGCCTCCTCGAGTTCGTCCAGCGGGGTGACCGCGTCGGGATCGGGAATCCGTGACGGCGGGAACAGCCGCGCCGCGGCGCGCTCGACCCCTGCCAGGTGCGCAAGGTCTGCCGGGATTGCCTGTCGGATCCGGTACACGGGTCAGCCTCCACCACGGTCCCTCGATTCGTCCCCGGATCGGTTCCCGGCCGAGGCGCCGGTTCCGCCGATCTGATAAGCCACCCCCCACCCGGCAGCCCCGATCAGCAGCGCAAACACCGGGGTGAGCATGAACACCCGGGTCGAGGTCTGCGGGTCGGTCGCCACGCCGCCCGGGTCGAACATCCACGCAATGTGCACCGACACCACCACGAAGCAGGTCACAGCGGCGAAGACCACCGCCGGCGCGTGCAGGCGGCGGTCGTCGAACATACGTCGCAACACGAGGTACGAGAGTCCGATGGGCAGCGCATTCCATATCCAGAAGGGATTCAGCGGTCCCTCGATGAAGGCAACGAACGCCGCCATCACCAGCATGGCCACCTTCGATCGTCGGCTCACCGCCCTACCCTCCGGATACCGTGGCGCCCGAGCAACGCAGACATCCCATCCAATCCCGACTCCAGCGAAAAGACCTCCGCATTGAAACCCGATTCCCGCGCTGCCGCCACGTTGACCTCATGGTCATCTACAAAGAGCACCTGAGACGCCTGCACGCGTAGCGCGTGACGAACCGTTTCGAAGTAAGTCGCGCTCGGCTTGGCGCAACCCAGATGACAGGAGAAGAACAGATCGTCGAAGCGCTCGGCGTAGCCGAGTCCGTGCGCCATGAAGCCGGCACGAAAACGCTGCTGATTGGAGGCGAGCGAGACTCGCAGACCCGTCGCACGCAGGTCGTCGACCAGGGCGAGCAGGTGCGCCTGCGGTTCGATGAGCTCCCACACCGCGAGGGCTTCCGCGGTCGAGGCAGGGCTGCGCCAGCGCTCGAGCACGGCGCCAAGCGCCGGCTCGAAGTCAGCGGCGCCCGTCAGGCAGGGACGCTCAGCAGCAAAGACGTCATCCAGAAAGTCATCCGTGGCTGCCGGATCAGGGCATAGCGCAGCCAGGGCGGCTCGCCAGTCCGGTCCGGTGGTCTGCACCACGCCGTCGGCATCGAGCAGCAGGACGCGGATCTTCGTCCCGGTCATCAGGTAGTCCGCACCCATCCCATCGTAGGTTGCTCCGCCGTGGGCATCCGATTCTCCGACTGATGCCACCGGCCTTAATGGTCGCCGCGGCACACTTGCACCATACTTCAGACGCATCGGGGTCGACAGCGGAGCGCGCATTGCAGATTCGGGAGGACGATCTCAGCGGGCCGGAGATCACCGCTCTGCTGCAAGAGCACCTGGACGACATGCACGCGATCACCCCACCGGAGTCCGTGCACGCCATGGACATCGCGGCGCTGCGCGGTCCCGGCGTCACCTTCTGGACCGCCTGGGAAGGGGGCAAGCTGCTCGGTTGCGGGGCGCTCAAGACCCTCGATGGAGGAACCGGCGAGATCAAGTCCATGCGCACGGCCGTCCCGCATCGGGGACGTGGCGTCGCCCGCCGGTTACTCAGCCACATCATCGAGGCCGCGCGTTCGCGGGGTTACTCCGAGCTCTATCTGGAAACCGGCACCATGGCCGAATTCGCGCCGGCGCGTGCACTCTATGAGCAGTTCGGGTTCCGCTGCTGCGAGCCGTTCGGGGACTACGTCGCTGACCCGAACAGCGTCTTCATGAAGCTCACGCTCTAGGTTCCCTGAGACGGGCGTGGGCTCCGAAGCAGGCGCCAGGCGAACAGCGACACCACCAGCACGCCGAGCACCAGCACGCTCCAGAGCACCACCGTCTGCCAGTCGGTAGGCTCCGGGGGTGGCTTGAGCCGCTCCGGACCGCCGAGCATCTCCGGATCCAGGGCGCGGGCGTACGGCAGCGCGCCGATGTCCACCAGCTCCGGCCCGCCGTGCAGACGCTGCAGGAGCTGATGCAGCGGCCACTCGT
>JASFLG010000169.1:0-8235 GCA_050118205.1 Pseudomonadales bacterium | reverse complement strand
GCACGACGAATGCCAACGCGGCCCGCGCGCTCGCGCCGCTGAACGAGGTGCAGACGCCGCACGGTGTGATCTTCATCTACGACGGCGTGGATCCTGCGCGCCTGGCCGGGCTCGGCGAGGTGGGCACACCCGATCTGGCCGAGCTCTTCGTGGCCATCGTCGGTGGCGGACGATGAGTGCGTTCCTTACCCTGCTGAAGCGCGAATGGCTGGAAGCCAAGGCGCCCTTCCTCTGGCTGCCGCTTGCCACGCTCGCCGCCATCGTGGGCCTCGGCCTGCTCGCGCTGCTGGTCTCCGGCACCGGCGAGCTGCACATCACCATCCGCTCAAATGGCGATCTCCCGAACTGGCTTTTCATGAACCAGTGGTCCGATCCCGAGTGGGCCGTGCGCATGGAGGATTTCCGCAACCTGGTGACCGCACCCTTCTATGTCATCTACGTGATTGCGGCCCTGTTCGTGCTGCTCGGCAGCCTCTACGATGAGCGCCGCGACCGCTCGATCCTGTTCTGGAAGTCCCTGCCGGTCTCCGATCTGGCCACGGTGGGCAGCAAGCTCACGCTCGCCGTCTGGATCGCACCGCTCATCTTTACCGTCTGCGCGGTGGCAGCTCAGCTGCTTCTGCTGGGGGTATTCAGCATCTACCTGGCCGGCAGCGACCTCGGCAGCATCCGGGACCTCTGGTCCCATGCCGGCCTGCTCCGCGGCGCCAGCCTGCTCATCATCGGATTTCTGATTCAGGGCCTGTGGGTACTACCCATCGCCGGCTATCTGCTTCTCGTGTCCGTGAGCGTCTCTCGACTGGCGCTGCTCTGGGCGGTGGCGATACCGATCCTGCCGGCAATCATCGAGTCTCTGGTCTTCCGCACCCGCATCCTCGCCACCGGCATCGCCAAGCACACGGAGCCGGCGGCGCTGCCGAACTTCACCGGCGACAACGAGCGCATCATGCCGGACGTGCACGGCATCGGCGATCAGCTCGCGCTGCTGGTGAACGTCGACCTGTGGATCGGCGTGCTGATCGGTGCCGCCCTCGTCTATGCCGCCGCCCGCCTGCGCGGTCTGAAGAACGAGCTCTGAGCGATTTCAGCGGCGATCGACGCCCGCACGACGACCCGCGTCGGCATTGAGCGCTGCCGTGCGCTTGCACGTCGCTGCATCGAGATTCAACATGATGGCCAGACACGGTGGTGGAGCGAGCATGGGCACGGCCGAACCGGATCCCCTTCCTTACATGGAGCGGACACGCACGTACTACGCCACCCTCGGCTATCCGCCCTACCACTGGGCGCATTTCGAAGACGTTCCCTTCCAGCCGCTCGTCAGACCGCTCGCCGAGTCCCGGCTCGTGCTGATCACGACTGCCGCGCCCTTCCGGCCCGGGCTCGGCGATCAGGGCCCCGGTGCCGCATACAACGCGGATGCCAAGTTCTTCACCGTCTACACCACCGACATTGATCCCGTCCCCGATCTGCGCATCTCGCACCTCGGCTACGATCGCCGGCACACCACCGCCGAGGACCCGGGCAGCTGGCTGCCCGTTACCCGACTTGCGGAAGCGCTGGCCGAAGGTCGCCTGGGTAGCCTGGCGGAGCGGCTGGTCGGCGTGCCTACCAACCGCAGCCAGCGCGTGACCATGGCGCAGGATGCCGGGGACGCGCTGGCCGCCTGCGTGGAGCTCGGCGCCGACGTTGCCCTGCTCGTTCCCACGTGACCCGTTTGTCATCAGACCGTGGGTCTGATCGCCCGACACCTGGAAGCCAACGGCATCCCGACCGTGATCATGGGTTGCGCCCGGGACATCGTCGAGCACGTCGGTGTGCCGCGTTTCTACTGGAGTGACTTTCCGCTCGGCAACTCTGCCGGCCGGCCGAACGACGAGCACTCCCAGCGCGACACCCTCGCCGGTGCGCTGGCGGTGTTCGAGTCGGCTACCGGCCCCCGAACGACCGTCGTCTCGCCGCAGCACTGGTCCGAGAACGACGCGTGGAAACGGGATTTCATGAACGTGGAGGCGATGCCGGCGGAGAAGATCGAGCAGCTCAAGGCGGAGTTTGCCGAGCAGAAGCGGATCGCCCGGGCACTGAAGGATGCGAAGACTTGACCGATCTGGTGCCGATCGACGAGGGCATCTGGCTGTGCGACGGCGACATCGTCGACTTCTACGGCTTTCCCTACCCCACGCGCATGGTGGTCATCCGCCTGGCGAGCGGACTGCTCTGGGTGTGGTCACCGATCGCGCTGTCCGCCAACCTGATGACGGAGGTGGACGCCCTGGGCCGGGTAGGCCACCTGGTGAGCCCGAACAAGATTCACCACCTTTATCTGCAGGACTGGAAAGCCGCTTACCCGGCCGCCAAGCTCTGGGGACCGGCATCGACCGTCAACAAACGCACCGACCTCGCCTTTCAGAGCGCCCTCAACGACACCGCGCCGCCGGACTGGGCCGGGGAGATCGACCAGTTCTGGTTCACCGGCTCGTTCTTCCTGGATGAGGTGGTGTTTCTGCACCGCGCCTCCCGCACGGCCATCCTGGCCGACCTCTCGGAGAACTTCTCCGCCGAATTCCTGAACGCCCACTGGAAACCTTGGGCACGCGTCATCGCCAGGATCTGGAAGATCGTCCAGCCGTATGGCTACCCGCCGCTCGAGTGGCGGGCATCGTGGATCAGCCGCGCCAGGGCCCGTGATACCCTCGCGCGCCTCCTGGACGCGGACCCGGACAAGGTGGTGATGGCACACGGGGAGTGGCAGCGTGAGGGCGGACGGGCGTATCTCGAGAAGGCATTCGGCTGGCTCACCTGAGCGGCACGAACGTATTGGATATCTCCCCGGTTCCGGTATGATAGCGCCCCCGCGCAAAGCGGGACCTGGATACAGGCGCGTAGCTCAGTTGGTTAGAGCGCTGTCTTGACATGGCAGAGGTCGGCGGTTCGAATCCGCCCGTGCCTACCAGATTCCTTCCTATCTGATCACCACCCTGCCTCGCGCACCATTGTCACCGCCGACCTACGGTCGACGCCGGGTGCGGACCAGTCCGAACCCGCCCGCTCGCGTCTTCGCGTGCCTCGCATCTACTCGGAGCTGCGAGATAGGCCACCGCGATACTCCGAGGAACTCGGCCGACAACGCCGGGTCCCACAGTTGTGGATCTCGCTTCCACGCAGCTACGGAGGACAAGCATGAGAACCAGGATGTTTTCGATAGCGGCCCTGACCCTGGGGCTGCTCTTTACGCTACCGGTGTACGCCCAGATGGCCGGGGGCGGCATGATGAAGGGCGGCCAATCGGACGCTCAGAACCAGGCGGATGTTCAGCAGATGACGGCCACCATGCAGGAAATGGCAGGCCAGATGCGCACGATGTCGCAGCAGATGGGCGACAGCACCATCTCTCCCGATCGCCGGGCGCAGATGGCCCAGCAGATGCAGCATATGTCGAGCATGATGCAGATGATGTCCGGCGTGATGGATCACGGCATGATGATGAGCGATACGCAGCGCACGCAGATGCAGGACATGCGATCGCAGATGCACGCCATGGGCATGACCGGACAAGGTCAGCACATGGGCATGGGGATGAAAGGACAGAACCCCAAATAGACCGTTCAGGCAAAACCGCTCAGGCGGGATCCGTCCGGGCCGCGGTCCTGGAACCGGGCGGCGGCGGCGTCGGAATGTCTTCCGGTATCTGCCGTGCCAGCTCCTCGCTCACTCCGAGCTCATCGACCAGATAAGTCAGCCGGTCGGTGAGCGGTCCACGCGTCACCGATCCGTCCGCCGCGATCTCCACCCGCTCACCCATACCGACCCCGACGCGCCCGTCACCGCGGACGAGATTGAAGTTCAGCTGGAAGTTGAAAGGGCTCCAGGTTCGCGTCCATTCGTGCTGCGTCGAAAACCTCTGCGCATCTACAGGCCATTCATCGATGCGGCAATCGAACGCATTTTCAGTGTGCAGGCCGCGCCAGCGGATGGCGTATCTGTCGTTCAGCCAGTGGCCCTGTACCCCCCACGCAGGATGATCGATGCTGGCGTCCTGTCCCGGAACGATCGGGAGCGGCTCGACGAACATGATGCTCCCGTCGACCAGGTAAGGCCCCTCATCAAGCTCTACGATCACGCTGCCGTGGTTCGGGGGCAGATCGGGGGCCACCATCATCGTGCCGACCGTACGGTGCGCATTGAAGCCGAGCGTGCGGAGCAGGGCATGCCAGGCGCCATGCACCGCCCAGCACGTTCCTCCCACACCATGCTTCAGCCAGGCCTGGAAGAAGTCCTCCGGGTCGTCGCCGGGCAGCGGGTCCGTGGCACCGCTTCGGCAGGCGATCAGCTTTCGGCAGTTGTCGAACGGTACGTGGCGACACCACGCCTCATAGATTTCCCCAAGCCCTGCCAGATCGAGCGTCGGTGCCTGGGCGAGGCCCAGGCCTTCCAGAACCGTTTCCACACGTGCGCGTTGCAGAGGTGCCATGACCGCCTCTCAACCCAAGGGGCGCCTAAGATAGCTCAGTTCCGGATGTCAGCGAAGCGCCGGCAGCGGACCCTCTCCCGGCCATGGAACGATTCGACGGACCCGTACTCTACAGTCACATGAATCCGACAACGCGCACGCACATGCGACAACTGCTGCTGTTCATCTCCGCAACTCTCTTGATGGGTCATCTGATCGCCGCAGGCAGGGACGAGACCTCCCCGGGTTCCGCCAGCGGCCTCGCCGTCGCCACCTTCGCCGGCGGCTGTTTCTGGTGCACCGAGTCGGATTTCGAGAAGGTGCCGGGCGTGGTCGACGTGATCTCCGGATACACCGGCGGGGACGTGAAGAATCCGACCTACGAGCAGGTCTCGAGCGGATCCACCGGCCACCTCGAGAGCGTGGAGGTGCACTACGATCCGACGGTCATCACCTACGATGGCCTGTTGATCGCCTTCTGGCACATGGTGGATCCCACCGACCCTGATGGCCAGTTCGTCGATCGTGGTCACCAGTACACGACCGCCATCTTCTATCACGACGAGGCGCAGCGTGAGGCCGCAGAGCGATCGAAGGCGGAGCTGGCCGCCAGCGGCCGTTACGACAAGCCGATCGTTACGGAGATCCGCCCCGCGGGACCGTTCTACCCCGCCGAGAAATACCACCAGGACTACTACAAGAAAAATCCCATCCGTTACCACTACTACCGGTATCGTTCCGGCCGCGATCAGTATCTGGAGAAGGTCTGGGGCGACGATCTGAAGGTGAACTACGACCAGTACAGACCTCAGTCTCAAGCGTACACCAAGCCGGCGGACGAGGTGCTGAAGAAAGAGCTCACGCCGCTGCAGTATCAGGTCACCCAGAACGGCGCCACCGAGCCCGCGTTCAACAACCCGTACTGGGACGAGAAACGTGACGGCATCTACGTGGACGTGGTCACGGGGGAGCCGCTCTTCTCCTCGAAGGACAAGTTCAAGTCCGGCACGGGCTGGCCGAGCTTTACGCGGCCGATCGACGCCAATGCCGTGGTCACCCGGCGGGACTTCAAGCTGTTCCTGCCGCGCACCGAGGTGCTCAGCCGCTACGGCGATTCGCACCTCGGGCACGTGTTCAAGGACGGGCCGCCGCCGACGGGACTGCGCTACTGCATGAATTCGGCTGCGCTGCGCTTCGTGCCCAAGGACCAGCTCGCCGAAGAAGGCTATGCGGAATACCTGCCGCAATTCGAGGAAGACACGAGCAAGCACTCCTGACCCCAAGCGGGCTGGTCACTCAGTAGCGGATCTCGAACCCGTCAAGCGCGGGATCCCGTTCCACATCCCGAACCGCGACTTCGTCGACGCGTGCAAGCCGGGGACCCCTCCCCGCCCAGTCGATCATCCGCGCCACATCGTCCGAGTCGCCCTGAACAAGAAACCCAACGGCACCGTCGGGCAGGTTGCGCACCCAGCCGTGCAGCGACAGCGACAACGCCTGACGGCGAAACGACGCCCGAAACGCAACGCCCTGCACGCGTCCCGTCACCCGGCCCTGAACCGTACGCTGGTCGCCCATGGTCTCGAAACGGCTCAGTCGCTCTCGCGGATGGACGCCTCGCCGGTTTCGCGGTTCACGTGCCAGGGCGGGTTGTCCTCGGGCTCCGGATCGCGGCCGGGAACGCGCATGTCGTCAGGTATGCCGTAGAAGAACAGCCAGCCGTCCGCTTCTTCCCGGGTCATGGCGTCGAAGACGACCTGTTTCGGCTTCGTCGGCCAGTCAGGGTCGAAGGCGTTGATTCGCTTCTCGACCTCGTGCATCGCCTGTTCTCTGGAAACCATATCAAGCATCCCTCGCGGCTCGAACTCACCCGACCCTACCGCGACCCCGTACGCCGCCCCATACGGGAATACCCCAGTGTCCGGACACCCCGGAATTCGCCCTAACGCAGGCAGATGGGAGTGCGCTACGCTGCGCGCAGCCCGGGAGCACGCCGCTGAACCACACCGTCCTGCCCACACGCTGATGGTCGAGCATGTCGCCGGCGGCTTCCTCTACGAAGCACTGGGTTTCCGGCTGACCCTCATCGTCGCCGCGCTCACGATCATCGTGCCCACCACGCTCACCCTGCTGGTACGGGACGTACGGACGATGACCATCGACTCCGGGAACGTCGCCATCAGAACGTGACGGGTTGAGGCTGGGCGTTCACATGACCATACGCCCGCCAGCAGCCATTCCAGACATCCATCATCGGCAACTTCGGATAGGCCCTGGAGTTGATCCGATAGCAGTCCTTGGCCGCCTGGCGCTGCCCATCGAGCTTCATTCGCTCCAGAGATCCCTCTGGTGGCAGAGTCGTGCAGCCGGCCTGGATGCCAAGCGCCAGCAGCGCTACCAATCCGAATCCCGGTCCCCGCATAGCCGTTCCCTCCTCCGATGCGTTGGCCCGGAAGTGTTCCCGCGGCTCGGCAGGGAGTCCTTCGACTGACCTGAAATCGGCCTGAAGTTTTTCTGAATTCAATGAATTCAAGGGGTTAGCGATCACTCCCGGCCGCGGTCGGCCCAAGCCGTCCGCGCCGCGGCGTGCCGAAGACCCGGCCTTGCGATACCGTCACCGGTAATGACGCGACATCGATCCAGCCGCTACTGGCCGCAATTCATGCTTGTGGTCCTGTGCCTGTCGCTCGCGGCACCGGCACTCGCCGAAACCGTCCACGGTCGGGTCACCCGCGTGTGGGACGGTGACACCGTCACCCTCAATGTGGATGGGGTCGGCGTCCGTGTCCGCCTGGCCGGCATCGATGCACCCGAGCACGACCAGCCCTACGGCGATGCCGCCCGCGACCATCTGTCGGCGCTCACCCTGGGTGAGCTGGCACGGCTCGAAACGGACAAGACGGACAAGTACGGCAGGCGCGTCGGCAAGCTCTGGGTACGGCCCAAGGATTGCCCGCGCTGTGGGCTCACGCTCGATGCCGGGCTCGCCATGCTCACGGTCGGTCTCGCCTGGTGGTACCGGCACTATGCGGACGAGCAGTCGCCCGATGACCGCGGCCGTTACGAGTTCGCCGAGTACGAAGCGAAGCACAAGGGCGTCGGGCTGTGGGCTGACGAACACCCGACGCCACCGTGGGACTGGCCGCGCGGTGACCGCGCGGGCGTCGATCCGCCCACCGGATGCCGCATCAAGGGCAACATCTCCGCGAACGGAAAGATCTACCACCTGCCCGGCCAGCGGGACTACGACCGGACCCGAATCAATCCGTCGAACGGCGAGCGCTGGTTCTGCACGGAGGCGGAGGCGCGCGCCGCGGGCTGGCGACGGGCGCGCAACTAGCACCTATACTCTCCGGGCGGGATGGGGAGCCAGATGCAGTACACGACGCAAGCGACGAACACGGACGCCGACACGCCCCCCCGCTTCTGGCACTACCTCAAACACCGACGCATCGATTTCTATCCCACGGGGAAGCTCCGCTGGTGGCTGCTCGGCCTGATCGTGCTCGGCTGGGCCGTGGAGCAGTACGAGGCGCTCAAGAACGGACCCGTGCTGGTCTACATCCTGGCGGACTTCGACAAGACGCTGGTGCAGTGGGGCTACGTGGCAGCCGCCGCGGGGCTCGTCTACAGCATCGGCGCGGTGATCCTGAGCCGTGTGGCCGACCGCTTCGGGCGCCGGCCGCTGATGATCTGGCCCATCTTCGCGTATGCGGGCATCTCCGTGCTCGGCGCGCTGGCCCCGAGCTTCTGGGTCCTGGCGAGCCTGGCCATGGCGGGCAGCT
>JASFLG010000168.1:0-8333 GCA_050118205.1 Pseudomonadales bacterium | reverse complement strand
CGACGTCCGAGAGCGTGTTCGCCATCTCGTCGACGAGTTTCTCGTGAGCAATCACATCCACCTTTCCCACGACCGTATCCATCCGGCGGGGCATGCGGGCGCCAACCACGAGCACCTCCTCCTCGAGAGGCTCTGCGAGTCGCTCCGGCGGCACGACCTGCCCTGCGGGGGTAGACGTCCCGGCGGCTGCCGGCAGCGGGAGCAGCGCCACAGCAGCCCATATGATCTGGACGATCCTGGTCATCGAATCGGTGTTTCCTCCCCGCTGAGTGTCGCCTTCCCGATAGGGCTGGCTCACTCCGTGGTTACCCCTACTTCGCTAGCAGATACTCCCGGTGAATGAGTTTTGTTGTCGAGATTAGGCTCGGGAGCGGTCCCATGGTAGCCAACCAAACAGGAAGCAGCCAAATGGTCAATACAAAAAGCGTTCTGCCCATCGTCGCTTTGCTGCCGGTTCTGATCTGGAGCGGATCGATCCGGGCGGAGAGTGATGACACCCTCGACGTCCTGCTGGATGGCGGCAAGGTGTCGCTGGATTTTCGCTATCGGTACGAGTTCGTGGATCAGGAAGGATTCACGAGGAATGCGAACGCATCCACGCTCAGAACCCGGTTGGGTTTTCAGAGTGGCGTGTGGCGGGGTTGGGACTTCGACATCGAGTTCAACGACGTTCGACAGCTTCTCGCGAACAATTTCAATGCAGGCGGAGGGACGACGCCGAATCGGACCGAGTATCCGGTAGTGCCGGATCCGAAAGGCACCAGGCTGAATCAGGGATACCTCAACTACACCGGAATCGAAGACTGGGGTTTCAAGGTCGGCAGGCAGCGGATCAACGTTGACAATCAGCGTTTCGTCGGCAGCGTCGGCTGGCGGCAGACCGAGCAGGTCTTCGACGCCGGCGAGGTCTCCTGGGACGCCGGGCCGGCACAGGTCTCGTTGACCTATGTCGAATGGGTGCGCAGGGTGTTCGGACCCGACTCGCCGGTCGGCAGCGCGCGTCAGGATGGCACGTTCTTCGTTCACGGAAATCTCGATACAGCCGTAGGTCCCCTTGCGGGCTACTACTATCACATCGATGACCGGGACAGCCCCGCCTTCTCGACGGACAGCGTTGGAATACGTTTGACCGGCAGCCGGAAAGTGAATCAGGACTGGAAGATCCGCTATGAAGGCGAGTATGCACATCAGACGGACGCGGGCAGCAATCCTGTCGATTACTCGGCGGACTATCTGCACCTGGCCGCTGGCATCCTGACGGGTCCTTTCGATCTGGGCATTGGCTGGGAGATGCTTGGCGGCAACGACAACACGCTGGTAAACGAGTCGTTCAGAACACCGCTGGCGACGCTGCATAAGTTCAACGGCTGGGCCGACCAGTTCCTGGTGACGCCCGCCGCAGGGCTCTCCGATGCCTACCTCGCGGTCGCGGCAACGCCGGGGAATTGGATCGCGCAGGCGAGCCTGCACCGTTTCGATGCCGAAGATGGCGGGGAGAAGTTCGGCACTGAGATCGACCTGCAGGTCGGCTACGCCTACAACGATCACTTTCGAAGCGATTTTTTCCTGGCTGATTTCAACGGCGACAATGGCCTCGCCGATGTGACGAAGATCTGGGTGCAACTGCTGCTCAGGCTCTGACTCCGGCGGGCTGCAGGATTGCGGCGTTCGAGCCGTGCGATTGCCTGTTTCCGCACGTTGCCGGCTCAGGGAAACCACGTATGGTCGTAGGCTGAGGGTTCGCGTTTCAATTCGGGCAGGGTCTGGTTCAGGGGAGCCGAATGATCGACCCAGTTGACGTGCGGCAGATCGCTCTCGCGGCGATCATAGCAGGCAGCGTGATCTTCTTCGGTGCCGCCTACGCGGTCTTCTACGCACTCGGCCGGCTGACGCGCAGGCGGCCATTCCTTGTATACGCACATGCTTTCTACGCAGCCCTTGTGCTCGCCACGATAGGGCTGGCCGGGGTGCTGCACCTGTCCGGTATCTGGCTGCTGCTCGTCGTTCTGTTGCTGGCCGGATACCTGGTGGCCCCGCGCTTCATCTGGCGACTCAGCACTGAGGTGCATTCGCTCGCGGAGCAGGACCCGGAGCCGTCGGTTGACGATAAACGGGAGCCCGTAGGAAGCCTGCTGGAGGCGAAGCGATGAGTAACGACAGCTGGTGGGCGAGCGAGGATTTCTGGCGCAAGTGCGCCATATTCGTGACTGCGGGTATGGCGATAGTGCTGATCGTTCTGACATTCGATTCCGTGTCCGCCATTCGCGCGGGCACGTCGCGGGTGCCGGCCTACACGGTGATCAATCATCGCATCCGCTACGAGTTCGATCGCGGGCGCAACATGATGGTACCGGTGATCGGCATGGAAGCACCGCTCTTCGGAGAGAGGCTCGATCCGGAGTCGGCGCGCGCACTGGTCGATCTCGGCAAGATGACGATCCAGGCTAAGAACTGCATGAACTGTCATACGTTGCTGGGCAATGGAGCCTACTACGCGCCCGACCTCACAAAAGCGTGGCTCGATCCGGGTTGGGGCAACGAGGATGCCCGTGAAATGCTGATGATGATGTTTCTTCGGGATCCGACATCCAATGCCCGGACCTACGGCACGGGCCGTCGGATGCCGAACCTCGGAATAACCGAAGCTGAGGCCCGCGGTGTCATCGCATACCTGAAATGGATGTCGGCGATCGATACCAACGGGTTTCCGGCCAACTTCAGGTCGCTGCCCCAGAACGCGGGACAGCGGGCGGCGGGAGAGTGATCGTGAGCATCGGAGCCATTGATTACGCAAGCCTGAGTGCCGGACAGAAGCTCGGCGTGAAATACTTCGCCGTTGCGATGGTGCTGTTCCTGGCGCAGATCGTATTCGGTCTGCTCGCCGCGTTGCAGTTTCTCTATCCGGACCTGCTGTACCAGACCCTCGACTTCAACGTGAACCGGATGGTGCATATCGACGCCATGGTGGTATGGATGATCTACGGCTTCATCGGGTCGGTGTACTGGCTTGTCGAGGATGAGGCGGGGACGGAGCTGGTGGGTGCGCAGCTCGCGAATCTGAACTTTTACATCCTTACCATTGCGGTAGGTGTGGTGGTCGCGGTGTTCCTCTTCATCCAGACCGGCGTGGGAGACATGGCCACGATCTGGTTGATCAACGAGGGTCGGGAATACATCGAAGCACCGCGCTGGGCTGACATCGGTATCGTCGTGTGCGTGCTGATCTTCTTCTACAATGTCGCCGCCACGTTCATGAAGGGCCGGTGGAGCGGCATCAGTGGCGTCCTCGTGCTGGATCTGATCGCGCTGGCGGGACTCTATCTGGCGGGCATGTTCTACACCACAAACGTTTCGGTCGATCAGTACTGGTGGTGGTGGGTGATCCACCTGTGGGTCGAGGCCACCTGGGAGGTTCTGGTCGGCTGCATCATGGCCTGGGGTCTGATGAAGACGATTGGTGCGAATCGGAAGATCGTCACCACCTGGTTGTACATCGAGGTGGCCCTGATGTTCGGATCCGGGATCCTCGGGTTGGGCCATCACTACTTCTGGATCGGTACGCCGGAGTACTGGCTGACGATCGGTGGCTTCTTCTCCGCGCTCGAGCCGATTCCGCTCGTCGCCATGGTCGTGCACGCCGTTTATGACGCCGGACGTCACGACTTTCAAAGCTCCAACCATCCCGCGCTCGCCTGGCTGATCGCGCATGCCTTCGGTAATTTTCTGGGTGCCGGTGTCTGGGGCTTCATTCACACCCTGCCGCAGATCAACCTCTACACGCACGGAACGCAGTGGACGGCTTCTCATGGGCACCTGGCGTTCTTCGGGGCGTACGCCACGATCATCATCGCCTTCATCTACCTTGCCATACAGCGGCTCAGGGGTGACGTGTGGATGTCGGATACCCTGGCAGATGGTGGCTGGAAGTGGAAATGGTCGCTGGCGCTGCTCAACATGGGTGTGATGGGCATGACGGTGTCGCTGCTGATAGCCGGCTACGAGCAGTCCTTCGTGGAGCGCGCAATGGGCGGCTCGACATGGGGGGCTTTCTTCGAGGCGCAGACAGCGCCATGGTTCGTTCAGGCGATGTACTGGAGAATGGTTTTCGGCTGGGTCACGGCCCTCGGCGTGGTGCTGCTCTTCTGGGACTTCCTGACCATCGGCAGCCGGGAAACGCGCACGGTGAAGGTGGTTCACGACCCCGGGGCGGACCTGCCGCCAGCTTCGGCTGCCCAGCCGGCAGGTTGAACGCAGTGGCGTCGGACGTGGCATGAACAGCAACGAAAACAGGAGGAATGTCTCATGAGGCCTATCGCGCTCGTCGTCCTGACCGCGGCGATCCTGACGACACCGGCGGCGATGGCCGCGGGCAATGCGGCGGACGGGGAGGCGAAGGCGGGGCTCTGCGCCGCCTGTCACGGTCCGGAGGGTATCAGCGGCAACCCCCTCTGGCCGAATCTGGCCGGCCAGAAAGCGGCCTACCTGGCGAAGCAGATCAAGGCATTTCGGGACGGGACCCGCCAGGAACCCACCATGGCGCCGTTCGTGCAGAATCTGACCGATCAGGACGCCGACGATCTGGCGGCCCACTTTGCCAGCCTGAAGACCTGCCCCTAGACGTGACCCGCGCGGCGAAGACCGCGTCGGGTCCGTATCTTCCCATCTGTCGAGAAAACAGACTACGCTCTCGGAAAGCGTCGGCTGATCCGGTAAGGAGCGCCGGCTACTCGCAGGCTGTCAGCGACGGGTGATCGATGACCACTTCCGTACGCCTCCGTCCCGGTACCCTTGCCGATCTGCCGTCGGTAGAGTCCATCGAAAAGGCGAGCTTCTCCGGAGACCAGTTGAGCCGCCGCTCGCTCAGGCACCTGTTTTCCCGCGCCCATGCACTGAATCTCGTCGCGGAGCGCGAGGGTCGGGTGGTGGGTTACATCTCGCTCCTGCTCAGGCGTGGCAGCGACATCGCGCGCGTGTATTCTCTCGCCGTCGATCCGGCGGCGCGGGGTGAGCGGATCGGGGCCCGCCTGCTGGCAGAGGCGGAGCGGATGGCCGGGCGCGCGGAGTGTGCGCGTATGCGCCTCGAGGTTCGCGCGGACAATGGGGCCGCCATTCACCGCTATCTGGAGGCCGGTTATGTGCAGTTTGCCATGGCGCCCGGGTACTACGAAGATGGGGAAGCGGCGCTGAAATTCGAGAAACCGCTTATGGAGAGCGGCAGTCACTGATGGCAAGACATTTCATCATCGTCGAGAAATCCGACGACCGGGAATGGGCGGAGGCTGCGGGGGTAGCCGTGACCGCGCGGGAGTACGTGACCCGCGCCGATCTCTACGGCGGCAGCCGCGCCCGGGTGGTGAACCTCTCGGACGACTACGGGTACATGGACCTCGGCTACTACTGCTCGCTGCTCGCCGAGGCGCGCAAGCAGAAGGTGCTGCCCACCGTCGAGACGATTCTCGACCTGTCGCGCAAGACGCTCTACGGGTTACAGCTGCCGGAGCTGAACGAGGCGCTTCGCCAGGACATCGGCCGGCTCGCCCAGCCGCCCCGGGCCGCGTTCACGCTCACGGTCTGTTTCGGTCAGCCCACGGAGTCGCACTTCAAAAACTTCTCCCGGCAGGTTTTCGACCGGTTCCGCTGCCCGCTGATGAAGGTGCAGGTGGGCCCGGAAGACGGCTGGCAGATCCGCTCGCTGGCGCCGATCGCGCCGTCGGACCTGTCTCCGGTGGAGTTCGACCTGTTTCTCGTGGCGCTCGAGGGCTACACGCGCAGCGAGTGGCGCCAACCCAAATCCGCGGTGCCGGCCCGTTACTCCCTGGCGATCCTGCAGAACCCGCGGGAGGCCATGCCGCCGTCCGACAAGGCGGCGCTCAAGAAGTTCGTGTCCATCGGTGCGAGCCTCGGCATCGAGGTGGAAATGATCGAGCGCAAGGATTTTCTGCGTCTGGCCGAGTACGACGCGCTGTTCATACGCGAGACCACCAGCATCTCCGACCACACGTTCCGATTCGCGAGAAAGGCAGTGCACGAAGGCATGCCGGTGATCGACGATCCGGTTTCCATCCTGCGCTGTACCAACAAGGTCTACCTTGCCGAGCTTCTGCAGGCTCACAAGCTGCCGGCACCGAAGACGCTGATCGTGGACCGCTCGAACCTGCTGCGCGTGGAGGAGGAACTCGGCTATCCGGTGGTGCTGAAGATTCCGGACGGGTCGTTTTCCCGCGGCGTGGTGAAGGCGGATGACCGGGAGTCGCTGGTGGAGCACGCCCGCAAGCTGCTCAAGCGCTCGGACCTGATCCTGGCTCAGGAATTCATGTACACCACGTTCGACTGGCGCGTTGGCGTGCTGGGCGGCAAACCCCTTTACGTCTCCCAGTACCGCATGTCTCGCAAGCACTGGCAGATCGTCAACCACCGGGCGGACGGCAAGGTGGTCGAAGGGGGGCACAAGACCCTGGCCGTCGATGACGCGCCTCAGGACGTGGTGGAGATCGCGCTCAAGGGCGCGAATCTCATGGGCGATGGACTCTATGGCGTTGATCTCAAGCAGAACGACGAAGGGGTCTACGTCATCGAGATCAACGACAACCCAAACCTCGACCGGCATGTGGAAGACGAGGTGCTGAAGGACGACCTGTACCGGACCATCCTGCAGGAGTTCATCCGGCGCATCGAAGCGCGCTGACCGGCCGCGCCCTGCGCTCTCAATCACCCCGCTGCATGGCGTCCTCGATGGCGTCGCGCAGCTTGTCCTTGCCGAAGTAGATCTCGTCGCCGACATAGAGCGTCGGGGAGCCGAAGGTGCCCCGGTTCACACTTGCTTCGGTGCTCTCGATGAGTCGCTGCTTCACGGCGGGATCCGCCATCCCTGTGAAGATCTCCTGGGTGGGTAGACCGGCGGCATCGAGCGCCTCGGCAATCACCTCGTCCTCGTCCATCTTCAGCGCCTGCTCCCACATGGCACCGTACATGGCATCGATGTACTTGTCGTAGTAGTCGGTCGCGCGCGCGAATACCGCGCCGCGCATCATCTTCAGCGTGTTCACGGGAAAGTGCGGATTGGGGACCTGAGGACTGATGCCGTGTGCCCGGGTGAACCGTTCCGTCTCGATGCGCTGGTACTCCGGCTTGTTCCTGATGCCCTGCAGGGAGACCGCCGGCGAGACGTTGTTGGTCGCCTTGAACACGCCACCGAGGAGAACAGGTACGTACTCGAACTCGATGCCGGTCTTATCCGTGATCGCGGGAACGACCTTGTGCACCAGATAGGCGTTCGGGCTGCCGAAGTCGTAGTGGAATTCGATCTTCATGGGGTCTGCTCTCGTGTGTCAGTTGATCTCGTTGGGATGCGTCGTCCCTAGTGGTTCCACCAGGGGAGGTCGGAAAAGGAACGGAGGTCGATCTCGTGGGTCCAGGTGGAACGATGCTGCCGCGCGAGATGCAGGTAGGTTTCCGCGATGTGCTCGGGTTTCATCAGGCCGTCCGCCTTGCCACGGGTTTCCCGGAGCGCCTGGAAGCGCTCAGGGCCGAGCATCTTGCCGAGGGTATCCGGCGCGTCCACCGCGCCGTCGATGAGGATGTGCGCCACGTGAACGCCTTTCGGGCCGAACTCCGCGTTCAGGGACTGACACAGCATGCGTCGACCGCCCATGGCGGCCGCGTGGGAATGCTGACCGGCATTGCCGCGGACGGCGGCCGTGGAGGAGGTGACCAGCAGCGAGCCGTGCCCGCGGGATGCCATGGCCGGGCAGACGGCGGACGCCAGGCGAAACAGCCCGAATGTCGCCAGGCGCCAGCCCATCTCGAACGCCTTGTAGCTGGTGTCGGTGAGACCCCGATCGCCGATCTGGGCCCCGAGGTTGTAGATGGCTACGTCGATGGGGCCGATGTCCTGCTCAACGGCTTCGACCCGCGCTTCGATGGCACCTTCCTCCGCGGCGTTCAGCAGGAATCCGGTCGCCGAGCCGCCATCCGCCTCGATGTCCCGCACCAGCCGGTCCAGGCCTTCCTGATCGCTGCGGCGACAGAGCACGGCGTGGTAGCCCTCCCGGGCGAAACGTGTGCCGACCGTGCCGCCGATGCCGGCGCCGGCGCCCATGACGAGACAAACGGGTTTCATGGTGTCTGGCCTCCCGCTGGGAACACATGCAAGGTTTCATAATGAAACCTTTTGAAGTTGCATCATAAAACTCCGACGCTAGAATGCAAGCATGAAACTGAAATCGTTCGAGCACTTCAACTGCTCCCTGGCTCAGACGCTCTCCGTGATTGGCGAGCACTGGACGATGATGATCATCCGGGATGCGTTCTTCGGCCTGAAGCGCTTCGATGAG
>JASFLG010000167.1:0-8359 GCA_050118205.1 Pseudomonadales bacterium | reverse complement strand
CCGAGCACGGCGGTACCATTCCGCTCGACTTCGTCAACCAGCCCGGTCAGGTGCTGCGTACCCAGTCGGGCGACCCGATCACGGCGCGTCTCGATACGGACCGACTGGCGTCGGTTGCCGAACGCTGCCACGGACGTTTCCACACCCTGTCCCTGGGTGACGACGACGTGATCGACCTGATCAGCACGCCGCTGCCGAGTGACGACGAAACGGAAGAAGTGGAGCGGGATTTCGACACGTGGGCGGATATGGGCTACCTGGCCGGCGCCGTACTGCTGCCGCTTCTGCTGCTCGGCTTCCGGCGCGGGCTGCTCGCCGCCGTCGCGCTCATGGTGGCGCCCTTCCCCGCCGAGGCAAGCTGGTGGGACGACCTCTGGGAACGACCGGACCAGCAGGGGTACGAGGCGCTCAGGGATGGCTCGCCCGGCGTCGCCACCATGCTCTTCGACGACCCCAAATGGCAGGCGGTGGCCGAATACCGCGCCGGCGACTACGCGGCCGCGGCCGGCAGCTTCGCCGGATTCGACGATCCGGAGTCTGCCTACAACCTTGGCAACGCGCTGGCGAAGAGCGGTCAGTACGAAGCGGCGATCGCCGCCTACGACGAGACGCTGGCGGAGGTTCCGGACCACGAGGACGCAAAGTTCAATCGCGACCTCGTCGAGCGGCTGCTCGAGCAGCAGCGCTCCCAGGAGCAGAACTCCGAGTCCGAGGGCGACCAGGGCACCAACCCGCAGGATCAGAGCGCCTCACAGCAGTCGGACGATACCGGGCAGCAGTCCCAGGACCAGCAGGGCGAGCAGCCACAACAGCCGCCCGAGCAGGATGACACCGCAGAGCAGGAAAGCGATTCCTCGGACACGTCGGAGGAGTCTGCGGAGACCGAGGAAGGAGAAAGCACTCGCGACGAGCGGCAGGACGCCATGGAGCAGTGGCTGCGCAGGGTACCGGACGACCCGGGGGGCCTGCTCCGCCGCAAGTTCCAGTACGAAACCAACCAGCGTCTGCGACGCGGTGACTACTCCGGACGCGAGTCGGAGAAGATCTGGTGAGGGGTGCCGTCCTGTCCCTGCTGCTGGTGCTGACCGCCACATGGGCCTGCGCGGCACGCGCGACGCTCACGACCTATCTGGAACCCCGCATCCTCGACGAGATGGACACGGTGCGCCTGACCATCCGGGCCGATGGGAGCGCGCAGTCGGAGAGCCCCGACTTCACTCCGCTCGAGGAAGACTTCGAGATACTGGGCAACCAGACCTCGAGCCGGATCAGCAGCATCAACGGCCGCACTACAGCATCCGTGGAATACCAGCTGAACCTGCGCCCGAAACACACCGGCGAGATCACCGTGCCCAGCCTTGTCATCGGTAGTGAGCGCACGGAGCCGATCCGCGTGGTGGTTCGTCCGATGGATCCATCGATAAAGGATCAGATCTCGAAGATGGTTTTCTTCGAGACCGAGCTCTCCGCCAACCCCGTTTACGTGCAGGCTGAAACCGTGCTCACGCGCCGGCTTTTCTACTCTCAGGGGGTGCAGATCTACAGCGACCTGCCTGGCGTGCCGGAAGTAGCGAACGCGGTGGTCATTCCGCTCGGCGAGACTCAGTCCCGCTCGGTGCTGCGTGACGGTCAGCGCTACGGTGTCATCGAGCAGCGGTTTGCGATCTTCCCCGAGCAGAGCGGCGATCTCACGGTCCCCGCCATCTCGGTCACCTCCAGCGTGCGCATTCAGACCGGCGGGCGCACGCGGCGATCCGGTATCCGGGTGAGCACGGACCCGATCGAGCTCCAGGTACGGCCCATCCCTGCCAGCTATCCCGCTGACGCGCCCTGGTTGCCGGCGACGGATGTGCAGGTGACGCAGCACTGGACGCCCGACGCCTCTACGGTGGACGTCGGCGATCCACTGGCATTCGAAATCACGGTAGAGGCCACCGGCAACCGCGGCAGCGCCATCCCGCCGACACCACTGCCTCTCCCGGACGACCGCTTCAAGGTCTATCCCGAGGCACCGGTCGTTGACGAGTCCCCGCGCGGTGCAACGGTGACGGGGACACGCACCGAGCACTACGCGCTCATCCCCACCAAGCCGGGTCCGGTGACCGTCCCGCCGATCACCATCACCTGGTGGGACACCGCCGCGGACCGCCTGCGGCATGCAAGCGTGGACGTGCCGAGCCTGAACGTCGTGGGCGCGCCGACCCCCGTAGCGCCCGACGTGGAACCACCCGTCGAGCCGAATGTCACGCCGCAGGCGGCACCGATCGAACCCGTGCGGAGCCATCCGGGCGCCTGGGTCTGGCCGGTGGCCGTCGCGCTGCTGGTGCTGATCGGCGTCAGCGCGCTCTATCGCCTGTATCGGCGCTACGGGGACCGCCTGCCGAAACCACCGGGACTCGATCTTTCCGCGGGTCGTGAACGCCGGCAGTGCTGGCGCGCGCTGAAGCGCGCCACGGGCACCGCGGATCCGTCTCGTTATCGACAGGCCCTCGCGGCCTATCTGGCCGCCACCGGAGACCGATCCCCGGCCGCGGCGCTCGCGGCCTTTCGGAATGAGCCCGGGGCGGCAGCTTCGATGCGCGCGCTGGATCGGGCGATCTACGCGCCACAGACGCAGGCGCCGCCGGACATGGCGGCGATTACCCAGCTCGCCCGGGACCTCTCGCGCCGCCGACGGTCCGGGACACAGGACGAGGAGCTGCCGGCGCTGTACGGCTGATGCTCAGGCGAGGCTCTTCGTCACCACCTCATAGAGGTCCGTCGACAGCGACTCGGCCGCCGCGAGAGATCCGAGGACGTTCTGCATTGCGAGACCCCGGTCTCTGGTATAGCGCCGCCAGCGCGTGAGCGGCTTCGCCAGCGCGGCCGCCATCTGCGGATTGATCCGGTCGAGCTCGAGAATCCGCTGCCCGATGTAACGGTAACCGCTGCCATCGGCGACGTGGAAGTTCCGGGCGTTCCCCCCGGCAAACGCCGACAGCACCGCGCGAACCTTGTTCGGGTTCGTGAGCGCAAAAGCCGGATGAGCACAGAGCGCCATCAGCGCGCTCACGTCGCAATGACGACTGGTCGCCTGAAGCTGGAACCACTGGTTGACCACCAGCGCTTCGTGCTGCCAGCGTTCGTGGAACTCGGCGAGAATGTCCTGGGTGACACTCGCTCCGGGAAGCGCATCGAGAGCGGCAGCCAGCACCGCGCGGCGATCGGTGAGGTTGTCCGCCCGAGCGTAGGCATCGTCGAGCAGGGGGGCGAGCTCCGAACCATCGAGCGTTCGAGCCAGGTAGCCGAGCGCACGGTTCCCGAGGGCGCGTCGGGACATGCCGAGCGGGTCCGGAGCGTACGGGCCGGTTCGCTCGTTCGTATCGCGCAGCGCTACCCACAGTCCGCGATGCTCCGTGGCCAACCCCTCGACCAGCCGGTCGCGAGCGCCACAGATCCGCTCCACGTCGATGTGCTCGACCTGCTCGAACAGGTAGCTCTCGCTCGGGACCGCGAGCTTGGTTGCATTCAGAAAGTTGCTCTCGGCACTCGGCTGGTCCGCCGAAAGCACGGCTTTGAGGATCCGCTCGAAAACCTCGAGCACCTGATCGGAAACGGTACCGCCCTCACCGAGGCGGTCGATCTCCGAGACCAGCAATGTCTGCAGCGCATCCCAGGCCGCAAACCCATCCGGGTCCTTCTCCGCGAGGAACGCAAGCGAAGCGGCTGGCCGATCGAAACGGACCTTCACCGGCGCCGAGAAATCCCGGAGAAAGCTCACCTCCGGCGGCGCCGTGAGCGAAGGAAACCGCACGCTGCCGTGCTCGCGCTTCAGATGCACAAGCAGGGTATCTCCGCGTCGTTCGATCTCGCAGTCGCTCTCCCAGACGAGATCCCCGTCGACCAGCGTGGCGCCCGACGAATCCAGCAGGCCAATGGCCACCGGCACGTGGAACGGCGCTTTCTCCCGCTGCCCCGGCGTGGCCGGACAGCGCTGGCGGATACGAAGCTCGAAGCCCTCACCGTCGCTCGAGCTGGTCACGGTCAGCTCCGGTGTCCCGGCCTGGTCGTACCAGCGCTGAAACTGACCGAGGTCCACACCCGACGCGTCGGCCATGGCGGCGAGGAAGTCCTCGGTGGTGACCGCGCCCCCGTCGTGACGGTCGAAGTACAGGTCGGCGCCGGCCCGGAAGCGCTCGGCGCCGACAATGGTTCGGACCATTCCCACGACCTCGGCGCCCTTCTCGTAGACCGTGGGGGTGTAGAAGTTGGAGATCTCGATGTACGTCGACGGGCGCACCGGATGTGCGAGCGGCCCCGCGTCCTCGGCAAACTGGACCGCCCGCAGCGTGCTGACATCCTCGATGCGCTTCACGGTGTGCGAATTCGCATCGCCGGAAAACTGGGCGTCCCGGAACACGGTGAACCCTTCCTTGAGGCTGAGCTGGAACCAGTCTCGGCAGGTCACCCGGTTCCCCGACCAGTTGTGGAAGTACTCGTGCGCCACCACCGCTTCCACACGCTGATACCCCTGATCCGTCGCGGTGTCGGGCGTGGCAAGTATGCAGGACGTGTTGAAGATGTTGAGGCCCTTGTTTTCCATGGCGCCCATGTTGAAGTCGTCCACCGCGACAATCATGTACACGTCCAGGTCGTACTCCCGACCGTACGTCTCCTCGTCCCAGCGCATGGCCCGCTTCAGCGCGTCCATTGCGTAGTCGGTCTGTGCAATATTGTGCGGCTCGGAGTAGATCGCGAGACGCACCTCGCGGCCGGAGGCGGTCACGAACACGTCTTCGTTCAGCGCCAGGTCGCCGGCGACCAGAGCAAAAAGATAGCTCGGCTTGGGAAACGGGTCGTGCCAGGTCACCGAGCGGCGCCCATCATCGAGGGTGTCGCTCGCCACCAGGTTGCCATTCGAGAGCAGCACCGGATAAGTGGCGTCCGCCAGAATGGTGGTGGTAAACACGCTCAGCACGTCCGGGCGATCCTGGTAGTAGGTGATCTTGCGGAAACCCTCGGCTTCGCACTGAGTGCAGTACATGCCGCTCGAGCGGTACAGGCCCTCGAGCGCCGTGTTCCGCTCCGGGTGAATCCGGGTGACCACGGTGACCTCGCAGTCATCCGGCACGTCGAAAAGCGTCAGGTGATCGCGGGTCAGCCGGTACTCGTTGCTGCCGAGCTTCCGGCCGTCCACCGCCACCGACTCGAGCAACAGGTCCTGACCGTCCAGAACGAGGTCGCCCGGATGGACGCGGGTGAGATGCATCCGGTTTTCCACCCGCGTTTCCCCTTCGCGGATATCGAACGTCAGGTCCGTGCGCAGCGTCCGAAACTCCGGCGGTCGGTAGTCGGCCAGGTTGATGGCAACGGGGGTCTCCTGTGCGTCCATCGTCGTCTACTCCTTGCGGATCGCTATCATTTCAGAAAAGGCCGAGCTGATCGCCCTGACCGCCGTCGGCAGCGCGGGGAGCGCCCAGCCTGACCGTCACCCGATACCCGGCGTGCTGCCGGACGTTGAAAGCGCCCCCCGTCAGCAGCAGATACTGACCTTTCATCCCGAGCAGGTTACCGCTGACCGTAGCGTCGGTGAGCTTCAGGGTCTGCACCGGCGACGCCCTGCTCTCGATGGGGTAGGACAACCGGACGATCTGCTGCGCGGTGGCCCAGCGCACCCCGGCCGGCAGCGAGACTTCCTCCCTGATGCCGGCGGCGGCTCCGGCGAGGTCGAGCTCGGGTACGTCTGCGCGCAGCATCTTCCGCCAGTCCGTTCTGTCGGGCAACCGACGGGCGATAGTGACCTCTGCCAGTCCGGCCGCCCGTCGACTGTCCGCCTCGGCAATGACCAGCCCCTGTATCGCACCCTGATCCAGCCAGCGTCCGCGCTCGGCGCCACGCCGGGTGATGCCCACCTTGATGCCGCTGGAGTTGGCGAGATACACCCGGTGCGGCTGCATGCAGAATGCCTCCCCCCACGCGGGCTCACGACATGTGCCCGCGTCGTAGTGGCACCTGTCGGGGCTGACCACGCAGAGGTCGCAACGCGCGAGGGTACGGAAACAGGTGAAGCAGTAGCCGCCACCGAAGCTTCGACGGCTCTGCGTGCCGCAGTAACGACAGCGCACCACGCCTTCGTAGCGAATCTCGATACCGCCGCCGATGTGCCGATTCAGCGGCAACTCGTCCCCCTCGAGAAAGCGCAGGCGGTACTGCGCATCACGTCCTTCCTCCGCTTCGATGACCAGTGACTCGAGGCTGCCTGCGAGGTCGGGCACGGCTCAGCTCGCCTCGCGCCGACGTGCCGGCAGGAATGCGAGCAGCCCACCGCTCACGAAACCGAACCAGTGCGCCCCGTTGGCGACGTAAAGGCCGAAAGGTTCGGTGATGCCGGTGCTGAAGATGACCAGAAAGAGCACCAGGCTGAACGCGAAGCCCGGATGAACCTGCCAGACGGCCGCGTCCGGAAACCGTCGAGAAGCAACCAGCACATAGCCGAGCAGGCCGTAGGCCACCCCGGAGAGCCCGCCGAACAGCGGATTCCCGGTCATCAGGTACTGACCCACGTTGCTCACCAGGCCGATCGCCAGCACGATGCCGGCAAAACCCAGCGATCCCCGGCCGAGCTCCACCCGACGCCCGAGGTCCGCGGTGACGGCCACGTTGAACAGCAGATGCACCACCGAGAAGTGCAGGAAGATCGGCGTGATCCAGCGCCAGAGCTCGCCACCGAGCAGCGCCTCGAGCCCCGACCGGCCGCCCTGGAGATCGACAATGGTCAGCCAGGATGCCACCGCCGTGAGCTTGCCGTCCCCGACCGGGACGCTGAACGGAAACGCGACTACAGCCAGGGCGATCAGCACGATCAGGACGGGAAAGCGCCCGGCAATGACCCTGAACCGATCGAGAGCGCCCGGGCCCTCGAGCAGCGGCTCGTTCCGGTGCGCCTTCAGCACCAGGCGGCCGCCACGCCAGGCCTGGTACGCCGCGCGCACCCCGTCCACGGCGGCCGCATCCGGCACCTCCACCACCTGGCGACCGCGCTCCTCGAAAATCCGATGGGGCACGCGCTGCTGCCGGAGGTAACGGGAAAAAAGGGACAGATCCTCCTCCAGGGAGGTCTCGATAGCTCGCATGAACGTGGTTTGGAACTGGTAGTAGAATGGCAAATAAAGCACAAAGCCGCAGCACGTTGAAAGGTTGTCCGCGCCATGCATGCAGTAGACGAAGAAGTCATCAATCGGGTGAAGACGTGGCTCGATGCCGGCAGGAACTGCTGGCTTGCCACGGTGATCGGTACCTGGGGTTCCTCTCCGCGCCCGGTGGGATCCCTGCTCGCCTGTGACCCCGACGGTCATATCGTCGGTTCGCTGTCCGGCGGCTGTGTCGAGGACGATCTGCTGGAGAAGCTCACCCGCGGCGAGCTCGCCCGCGATGCGGCCCAGTTCTTCACCTACGGGGTGAGCGATGAGGAATCCGAGAAGTTCGGCCTGCCCTGCGGCGGTAGCCTGCGGATCGTTATCGAGCCGCTCACCCCGGACGCCGAGACCCGCGCGCACGTCGATCACCTGACCAGGGCCCTCGCCGAGCGCCGCCACGTAAGCCGCACCGTGGATCTGAGGAAGCAGCTCAAGGTCACGGTCGATGCGGATGGTTACGCCCCGCTCGAATGGGATGATGTCAATCAGCGGTTGACGCATACGTACGGTCCCCGGCAACACCTGTTCATCATCGGCGCCGGCATGGTCTCCCAGTACGTAGCGATCATGGCACAGTACCTGGATTACGCGGTGACCGTCTGCGATCCCCGCCAGCAGATGCTCGACGACTTCCCGGTGGAAGGCGTGCACCGTGTCTGCGACATGCCGGACGACGCGGTTCGAGCCATGGCAAGCGATCCGAGCTCGGCCGTTGTGGCCCTCACGCACGACCCCCGGATCGACGACATGGGGCTCATGGAAGCGCTGAAGACGGATGCGTTCTATGTGGGCGCGCTCGGGTCGACGAGAACCTCGGCGAGTCGTCGAGAACGGCTCAAAGCACTGGATCTCAGCGATGCAGAGCTCGCCCGGCTGCACGCCCCCGTGGGTCTTCCCATCGGCAGCAAGACACCCCCGGAGATCGCCGTTGCCATTCTGGCGGAGATCACGGCGGTGCGGGCGCACGCGGTGGCAGCGACCGGCGCCCGGCTCGATGCGTTGAGTGCCGGCTGATCAGACCGACCGCCAGAACGGCGGCGCGCTCATTCTGGCCGCTGGCTTCGGCCGTCGTTTCGGCAGTGACAAGCGCCGCTACCGGCTGCCGGACGGACGCCCCCTGCTGCTCGCCACCGTATCCAGATACCTGGCATCCTTCCCTCGGATCTGCGTGGTGCTGCGCCGCG
>JASFLG010000166.1:0-8361 GCA_050118205.1 Pseudomonadales bacterium | reverse complement strand
TTGCTGCCCGACCGCTGCCGACCAAGCCTTCCGTCGCGGTGCTGCCGTTCGAGGACCTCGGCGGCCACGACGGTGGCGGGGTCCTCGCGGAAGGCGTTGCGGTGGATCTGAACGCACGGCTCTCGCGACTGCAGGGGCTGTTTGTCATCGCTCGCGCCTCCGCGCGTCGGTTCTCCCTGGCAGAGCACGAATCGCCGATGATCGGCAGCCTGCTCGGCGTGCGCTATCTCGTGCACGGCACCACCCAGCGCACGACGGACCGTCTACGGGTCACGGTAAGCCTGATCGAGGCGGAGCGCGGCGCGCAGCTGTGGTCTGAGCAC
This sequence comes from Pseudomonadales bacterium, assembly GCA_050118205.1. Classification (GTDB taxonomy): domain Bacteria; phylum Pseudomonadota; class Gammaproteobacteria; order Pseudomonadales; family Azotimanducaceae; genus SZUA-309. The sequence goes on along the minus strand of JASFLG010000166.1, from coordinate 8,038 downwards.
TTCGACCGGCCGCTCGGCGATCTCTTCGAGGTGCAGGACAGCATGGCCAACGCCATCGTCTCCGCGCTGGAGCCGCAGATCGATCAGGCGGAAATGGACCGCGCACGTCTGCTGCCCACGGAGAACCTCAACGCCTGGGAGTGCTACCACCGCGCCATGTGGCACGGCTTCCGCTTCACGGCAGACGACAACCAGCTCGCCCACGGACTGCTGCAACGGGCGTTGACGCTGGATCCGCAGTTTGCGCGGGCCTATGCGGCACTCTCGTTCAACCACTTCTCGAGGGCGTTCCTGCACAGCACGGACGACGTCGCCGCCGACGTGGCCCGTGCCGTCGAGCTCGCCGAGCGTGCGGTCGGCTTCGACGGCCGGGACGCCATGAGTCACTGGTCGCTCGCACGGGCCCGCTTTCTCAACCGGGAGCACGATGCCGCGATGGATGCCATCGATCGCGCCCTGATCGCCAACCCCAACTATGCCCAGGGGCACTACGCGCGCGGCTACATCGCCACTCACGCCGATCGCGCCCGCGAGGCCATTCCCAACCTCGACATGTCCCAGCGCCTGAGTCCGTTCGACCCGCTGCTGTTCGGCGTCCTGTCCGCGCACGGGATCTCGCTGGCCGTGCAGGGAGAGCACGAAGCCGCGGCGGACTGGGCCGTGCGCGCGACGCACGAACCGAACGCGCATTTCCACATCCACGCCGTCGCCGCGGGGTGTCTCGAGCTCGCCGGCAACCATGCGGCGGCCGTCGCCAGAGTTCGCGAAGCGCTCGCCCGGCGACCGGATTACACGATCGCCATGTACGAACGCAGCTTTCCGTTCAAGGATCCGTCACACCACCGGATCATGGCCGATGCGCTCGCCCGCGCCGGACTGAAGCGACGCTGACCGCCGCCGGCTCAGGGGGACGGCGCCTTGAGATGGCTGTCGAGAAAGTCGAGGTAAGCTTCCGAGGCGGCGATACGGTTCTCGCGCCGGCGGAACCCGTGCCCTTCATCGGGAAAGACTACGTACTCCACGGGCACCCCGTTCTTACGCACCCTGGCGACCAGCTCGTCGCTCTCCACCTGCAGCACCCGGGGATCGTTCGCGCCCTGCACCACCAGCAGCGGTCTGACGATGTTCTCTGCGTGAAACAGCGGCGAGATACGTCGAAGCCGCTCCTGATCGGTGGCCGGGTCGCCCATCTCATCGTAAAGCCCGTCGCGCGCCGCGCCCCACCAGGGCGGGATGCTGGACAGCGTACGCACCCAGTTGGTCACCCCGAAGATGTCGATGCCAGCGTCGAACACGTGGGGTTCGAACGTCAGTGCCGCGGCCACCATGTAGCCGCCGTAGGAGCCGCCGATGATGCCGATACGTCCGCCGTCCACCCAGTCGAGCGACTCGAGGTAGCCGCGCCCCCGGACAATATCCTGCAGATCCACCTCGCCGTGACGACGGTCGTCCATGTGAAAGAAGGTCTTGCCGTAGCCGGATGAGCCGCGGTTGTTGGCCGCGAGGATCGCGTAGCCGTGGTTGACCAGGTGCTGAATCGCGGGGTTGTAGCCGAGCCGGCTCTGCCCGCCCGGACCGCCGTGCACCCACACCAGCGCCGGCACCGGATGGGCCGCCGAAGCCTGGTGGGGGCGGTAGAGAATGGCAGGGATCCGGAGGTCGTCGAAGCTCGCGTAACGCACGACTTCTCCGGTCACAAGATCGTCCCGGTCGATGTCCGGATTCAGTGCATCCGTGAGGCGCCGGCTGGTGTCCGCCGAGAGATCGAGCAGATAGATGTCCGAAGGCGACACGTCACTGTCGACCATGAGGGCCAGCTTCCCGTCATTCGCGGAGAACCGCAGACTCCCCAGATCGCCAGGCGGCAGCGCCGGCAGTCGGACGGGATCTTCCGTCCGGGTGTCCGTGAGCGTGACCTCGGTGCGCGCGTCCGCGTTGATACCGCTCGCCCGGTAGCGCCCGGTGTGCGAGTAGGCGGTATAGAGCACGTCCCAGTCCGCCTGCACCAGCGGCGCCGTCTCGCCACTTGTCAGATCGTAGGTCCAGTGCTGGATGAACTCACCGTGCTCGTCCGTGGCGAACACGAGGCGCGCATTGTCGGGGGTGAAGGTGACGGCCGCGTACGAGACGTTGCCGTCGTGGGGTGTGATGAGCACCGGCTCGGGGGCGTCCGCGACGAGATCGACCAGGTAGATGTCCGCATCGGCGCTGGTGCGCGGCTTGCCGAGCGCGAGCCACCGGCCATCGTCGGACAGGGCGGAGAGCTGATAGCCCGGGTTCTGGTAGACCATCTCCCGCGCGTAGCCATCGGCATCGTAGCGATAGAGGTCGAACAGCTGCGGGTCGCGCTCGGTAGTGAGCATGTAGAACGCCCTGCCATCCCGGGCCCAGCCCGCGAACTGAGCCTTGAGATCGTCGCCCGGGGTCAGATCCCGATGACTGCCGTCCGTCTCCCGGACGAACACGTGGTTGAGCTCGTTACCGCCCTCGTCGTGGGTGAACAGCATCCGGCCATCGGCCGGAAACCAGCTCAAGGCGAACACCGCGTTATCGTCGGACGCGGTCAGCTGCTCCGGCGTGCCACCGTCGAGCGGCAGCGCGTAGGCGTTGAACACACCATCCGCATCCGAGGTGATCAGCAGCGTGTCGTCACCGGGCGAGAACGCGTAGCCCTGCACCGGCGGCAGCATGTAGGTCGTGGTGTCGTAAAACGCCCGGGCGCTGTACGTGGTCACGCCGTCGGCGGAGACGGCGGATTCCCCGGCAGTCATCGCGTCCGCGCTCCCGCCCGCCGTCTCGTCTGCCGCCTTGTCAGCCGGCGCGCCGCAGCCGCCGAGGCTCAGGAAGCAGAGGGTCAGAATCCAGCTCGATGTCCTCGTCATGCCCGTCCTTCCCGGCTGGCATCAGCTGTCGCGCACGGCCTGCAGCAGTTCTTCGTCACCGAGCACGCCATCCCGGCCGCGGCCCACGGCCCACTCCGGGCCCACGCACTCGGGCCCTTCGCCCGGGGGGAGCGGCGGCGTGTAGTAACCGAGAGCGTAGCTGCCGATCGTGTAGCCGAGCAGATCCGTGAGCTCGGGCGGGAAGTCCTTCGCGACGTCCGGCGGGCAGGACAGGTACTGGTTCTCCTCCTGACGCAGCCACGCCAGGGAGTAGGTGATGTTGATACCGATCCGGTCGCTGTCCGAGGCGTTCTCACCGCCACCGTGGAACACGGAACCGGTGTAGAGGAGCAGCGATCCGGCCGGCATCACCGCCTGGCAGATCTCCTCCGGGGTAGCCTGCCGGTCGTCCGGCCAGTCGACGCTGCCTGGCACCACCTGTGTGGCGCCGTTCTCCGCGGTGAAGTCGGTCAGCGCCCAGATCGTGTTGAGCTGGGGCTCGATCCCCTGGAGGTACTTGCCCCAGGCCCAGCGGTCCCGGTGGATCATCTGCTTACCCTGGCCCGGCTTCAGGCGGATGATCTGGGTCAGGTGCAGCTGCACGCGCAGACAGTAGGGTTCGAGAAATGCCTTTACCGCGGCGAGCACCGCCGGCTGGATGACCATCTCCCGGACCATCGGGGAGCGCGCGACCAGTGCTCCCGTCCGGGTGGTGGAACGACCGGCGAAGTCGTCCCGGCCGGGACCGGTCGCGTCCATGTAGGGCGTGAGCTCGGTCCTGAGCGCGTCGAGCTCGTCGGCCTCGAGCACGTCGGTCAGGATGAGCGCGCCGTCGCGACGGAGGATGTCGAGAATCGCATCCGTGGGCGTATCGATCGGTCGTGACTCCAGTGCCGGCATGGTAGTTCTCCTCAGCGCAGGCCGTCCCAGGCCCGGCGTTCCTCACCGTCCGGATCCGCCACCACCCGCGACTCGTCGTCGAAGCACATGGTGAGCCGCTCATCCGTATCGTAGGCGCCCCAGCCCGGATCCTGATCGCGGATGAAGCCGGTCCAGGCGCGATGCATGGCGTCCGCCACGCCCTGGGGACGTTCGCCCGGCCCGAGGAACACGTCCACCCCCGGCTTGTCCAGATTGTCGAAGACGAACGGGATCTCCAGGGCGTGGGTGGCGCCGAGCCGGCCCTCGAACGCCCGCGACTTCCAGCAGAAGAGATACAGCCAGTTGCGGCTGGCCGGGTCGGCCGCGATCCGCGACTCCAGGAGCCGGATCGCCGGGATGCGGAACATGTGATCGGTGGTCATGGCGATCATCAGCTCGTCGGGGCGCGCGTCCGGGCGCGTCCTGCGATAGACGTCCAGGGTCGACGCCGCATCGTAGGCGGCAGCGTGCCGGGCGAGCCTGGTCTCGTCGACCTCACCGTAGCCCCACAGGGTCGTCTCGTCGTGGTTGGTGCCCGTGAGCACCGGAATCTCGCTGCCGGCGCCCTGGGCAATGGCGCGCAGCGGGCTCTGTGGAATCACCGCATTCCCCTCCACGGGATAGAAGGCGGACACCGGCACCCCGAAGGTCTGCACGGTCCGCGGCCCGTCGCCGATCTCGTTCGCCACCTTGTTCTGCGCCTCGAGAATGGCCGCAGCGCTCACCGACGCGAGGTCAGCCGGCGTGTGCGCGCCGAGCTCGGCCATGAACCGTTCCGCGCAGATCTCGCCGGCGGCCTTCGGCAGCGTGTGCTGAGCAGCACCACTCTGCGGGATGGCGCCGCGGAAGAGCCCTTTCGCCTCCGGGCTCGCGAGCAGGGTGGAGACGGCGAAGCCGCCGGCGGACTCGCCGGCGATGGTGACCCTGGCCGGATCACCGCCGAAACGCTCGATGTTGTCGCGCACCCAGCGCAGCGCGGTGATCTGGTCGAGCAGCCCGTTGACGCCGGAGGAGGCGTACTCCGGGCCGAGATGGGTGAGATCGAGAAAGCCGAGCGCGCCAAGCCGGTAGTTGATGCTCACCACGACGATGTCGCCGCGCTTCGCGAAGCTACCGCCCGCATACCACGGTATCGCGCCCTGACCGGTCCGGTAGCCGCCGCCGTGAATCCAGAAGAGCACCGGGCGGCGGCCGCCATCCGCCGCCGGCGTGGCAACGTTGAGCGTCAGGCAGTCCTCGTCCCAGCGCACCTCGGCGGCGGAGGTGAGGCCCCCGGTCGGCGTCTGCGGCGCCGCCGGGCCGAACCGTCTCGCCGGCCGCACGTCCTGCCAGCCGGGATGGGGAAGGGCCGCCTTGAATCGGTGCTCCCCGGTCGGCGGCGCGGCATAGGGCACGCCCGCAAAGAGCACGGTGCCGTCCTTCTCGCGCCCCTCGATCGGGCCGCTGGTGGTCTCGACGATGGTCATGCGCATCCCCCCGGACAATGGACTGAGCCGGAAAGGGTAGCGCGGCACCGGACGCGGTGCCAGAAGCCCGGCCCCGAGCGGGGCCGGGGTCAGCCGGCGGCCACCCGGGGTGCGTCCAGGCCGTCGAGATAGGCTTCCAGATGCGCGGTCAGCTCCCGGGCGTCGTCCTCGGCGCCGTGGATGAAGCTGGACTTGCGCCGGCGCAGGAACGGCAGCCCCAGGGTATAGAGACCGGGGGCCGCGATCACACCGCCGTCGTGCTTGAGCCGGCCGCGGCCGTCGAACACGGGCACCTCGAGCCAGCTGTAGTCCGGTCGGTAGCCCGTGGCCCACAGCACGGTCGCGATCTCACCGCTCGCAAGGTCCAGCTCCAGGCGCGGCGACTCCGGCACCCGGGTAGGCTCGAAGCGCTCGGGGGCACCCACGCCCCACCTCAGTCCGGACTGCTCGATCCAGGCATCGATGGTGGCGAGCAGCCGTCCCTGCTTCAGGTCCGCCATGGCACAGTGGTTCGCGAGCCCGCCCGAGAACTGCGCCCGGCGGCCGCTTACTCCGGCAAAACGACCCACCAGGGATACCCCCAGATCGGTCAACCGGTTGAGATCCAGCGTCATACGCTCAGGCGTACCCACGAGCTGCGGCGACGGCACCCGCCGGGCACGAACGATGTCGTCCACCTCCCGCCAGGTCTCGTCGAGCAACCCGGTGCTCTTCATCCAGTACTGGATGTCGAAGCCACGATAGGTGCGCGGCATGCGCACGTGCTCACCGACGGACAGGATCACCTGCCGACCGGAGCGCTGCAGCTCTTCCGCGAGCTGCAGCCCGGTGGCGGATGACCCGACCACCAGCACGCCGCCGTCGGGGAGCTGGCTCGGATTCCGGTAGTCCCTGGGCGTGAACCGGGCAATCCCGTCCGGCATCGCGGCTGCCGCCTTCGGCACGTTCGGCACGCTCGCCGCGCCGTGCGCGAGCACGACGCAGCGCGCGAACCAGTCGCCCCGGTCGGTATCGACCACATAGCCGTCACCGGCCGGGGTCACCGAGCGCACCGTGGTGCCCGTCTCGATGGGCGCCTCGAGTCCCGCCGCGTAGCGGCTCACGAAGTCGACCACCTCCGCGGCGCTCTGAAAGCCGTGCGGATCCGAGCCGGTGTAGTGCATGCCGGGCAGCCGGGTCAGCCAGTTCGGGGTCAGAAGCCGCAGGGAATCCCAGCGCTCCGTGCGCCAGCTGTTCGCCACCTCGCCACGCTCCAGAATCACGTGATCAATGTTGCGCCCGGTCAGGCAGCGGCTCATGGCGAGCCCCGCGTGCCCCGCACCGATGACGAGCACCGATGCGGAGCGTACGCCGGACCTGGCCTTTGCTCTGGTCCGTTGCGGGCTCATCACTTCACCTTTACCGTCACCTGGGTCGGGTTGGTGATGATGTCGTAGACGGCCGAGCGCTTCTGGGACTGAGCGACCAGCGCCTCGATGTCCTCACGGGAAGCATCCGCATCGATCTCGTAGGAGACCTGAACGCCGTCGAAGCCGTTGCGCACGTCGCCGTCGATGCCGAGGATGCCGGCCAGGTCCATCCCGCCTTCCACGGTCGCCCGGACCGAGTTCAGCTGAATGCCGCGGTTCTGAGCCACGGTAGCGATGCCTGCGGTGAGACAACCGGCCAGACCGATCAGCACCATCTCCACCGGGGTGGCACCGTTGTCCTCGGAGGCGAACACTTCCGGGTGGTCCGTGTCGTAGCTGAACTCCGTCTTGTGGCTCTGCTCCTCGCCGAGGCCGAAGAAGCCCTTGCACACCGACCGGGTGTGGGTGCCGTTCATCCAGCGGGAAGTCGCCTTCCAGCGGAACTGAGCCGCTTCCGGCATGGCCGTGAGCGCTTCCCGGGCGCCGAGCAGTGCCTCCACGTTCACGCCGTTGTCCACGACCGTATTCTTGGTATTCATGTTCATCTCGCGTCTCCTCTAGTGCGATTACCCATTGTTTCGAACCGCTCTCGACCGAACCGGTCTCGATTGGATGGGCGCACTTTGAGGGCCCAGCGTTGAACCCAGCGTGTGAGTGGCCGTGGTATTTCGGAAAACCTTCGCGGCCGGCCGTCTGCAGCACGCAGACGCAGGCTAGCCAGCCGGATCCCGAACCTGTCGACAGGCCCACACGGATTCCACCGGCATGCCGGCCTGACGCTGGGCCAGGCGCACCGACTCCGCATCCGGCGCCTGATACAGGCAGATCATGCGTTTGCGGTCTGCGGAGAAGAAGGTGCGGGCAAAGCGGACCCGGTGCAGGTCCAGGCAGCCGGCACCTTCATCTTCAATGGCCTGGATGTCGTCGAGGGACACGGGCTCGGACCAGCGGCGTTCCACGACCACGTTCGCGGCCTGCCACGGCGGCGCATCCGCCGCCGGCGAATCGTGCACGCTGCCCGGCCAGACCACGTGCTCGCCCACCCCGCTCTGGCGCAGCGCCAGCCGGGCGGATTCGGCGTCCGGCGCCGTCAGCCAGCACATGAGCCGGCCCCCGTCGGCCGCCAGAAAGCTCTGGTTCCAATCCACCCGATACAACGCGAAGCAGTTGAGCGACGTCTCGGCCATATCCCGCACGTCCTGCGGGCTGAGCGGCGGATCGAAGCGCCGTTCCAGAATCAGCTCGGTCATGTGCCCTCCTCGATGTGCCTGCGCCCCCTGGCCACCGCCCAGGGGGCGACCTGACCGGCAGAAAGCGTATCGATGGCCGACCGGTGCCCGGCCACGGCCGCCGCGTCCCC
>JASFLG010000165.1:0-8390 GCA_050118205.1 Pseudomonadales bacterium | reverse complement strand
ATGCGGTAGTAGTGGCACAGCACCGCGAGGTTCAGGGTGCCGATCTTGTTCACCACGTCGCCGTTGGCGGTGACCCGGTCGGTACCGACCAGCACCAGGTCCACCTCTCCGGCGGCCATGAGGCTCGCCGCTGCATCATCGATCAGCACCGTGACGTCGATGCCGGCACAGGCGAGCTCCCATGCCGTGAGACGGCTGCCCTGAAGCAGCGGTCGGGTCTCGTCCACGTAGACCCTGAACGGCACGCCGGTCTCGTGGGCCAGATACAGCGGCGCCGTGGCGGTGCCGAGCTCAGAGACCGCCAGGGCACCTGCGTTGCAGTGGGTGAGCACCCGGGTGCCGGGGGTCACCAGCGGCCGTCCCGCCTCGCCGATGGCGCGGCAGAGTCGTCGATCTTCCGCGTGAATGCGCTCGGCCTCCCGGGCAAGCTCGTGCGCGCTCCGGGTCTCGCGGCCGGTCTTGACAAGTCGCTCAACGGCCCAGGCCAGGTTTACGGCGGTGGGTCGCGCCGCCTCGAGCGTGGCAGCGTGGTGCTCGAGCGCGGTCAGGAAGCCCGCCATCGGGACGTCGCGCATGGCGAGGGCGAGCGCATAGGCTGCAGCGATGCCGATGGCGGGCGCGCCACGCACGGCGAGTGAGCGAATGGCGTCCACTGCCTGCTCGAGCTGCGTGATCTCGAGATAGCGAACGGCATCGGGCAGTGCCCGCTGATCCAGCAGCAGCAGACGACCGTGCTCCCAGCGTACGGTCGGGGGAACCTTCACCGCGTGAAACTCCTCATCCGGCGCTCCTCATGCGGCGATGGCTCGGGCCAGGTAGCTCACCAGCAGCCCGCCGGTGTCCCGGGCGGTGGGCCCGCAGGAAAAGATGCCGTCGCGATGACCGAGGGTGGCGAACACCAGAGGCCGCGAGTGATACGCGGACAGGAGCTCGGCGGTGGCGGCAACCATGGCCGGCGAGCCATAGGGTACTGCCGGCCCGGTAGCCGGCAGCGCAAGGTCCTCGGCCCGGTTCCAGATCTCCGGGCTGTGGCAGTGGAAGATCCAGCCGATCCGCGCATCCGCGGCGTAGATCATGCCGTGGGTCAGGGTCTCCGAGGATGGTGGCTGGGTGCCGACCGCGTCCACCCAGAATCGATCCAGATTGCAGTGCACGACGCGGGTCAGATCCTCCTGAGCGAGGTTTACCACCCCGCCGGTCTGGCTCGCGGTGATCACGAACTCGGCGGGACGCTCCGGATCGCGCATGCTGAGGTTACCGAACCCGAGACCGTCGTAGCGCTCGGGTGTCTGCCCTACCAGGCCGAGACGCAGGAGAATCTCCCGCCAGGCTTTCAGCTGGGTGAACAGGACCGCGTCGGCGATCGCCGACTCCGGCGCTTTCAGGTCGTAGGCAAAGTGGATGACGCCTTCGGTCTCACTCACTGATTCGGCGTGCCTCTTCCAGAGATAGCTTCTCGATCGCGCGTGCAGCGAATGGCGGTACAATCCGCCGTCGATCCGTGTTTAGGATGCCACGTTTTGCGTGTCGATAAAGCGGCAGGCGCCCTCGGCGCCTATGTCAGAGACGTCTCCCTGACCGAGGCGACCGCCTCCTCGGCGCTGTTCGCCGAGATCCGCGCGGCGCTGGTCGAGCACCAGGTGCTCTTCTTTCGCGACCAGGCGGTCACGGCGATGGAGTTTCAGGCGTTCGCCCGTCGGTTCGGGCAGGTCGAAGGGCATCCGGCCTATGCCACGGTGCCTGGGGCCCCGGACGTGCAGATCCTGGAGAGCACCCCCGAGGCGCCGAGCAAGATCGAGGTGTGGCACACCGACATGACGTTCCGACCGGCGCCTCCGGCCATCACGCTCCTGCATGGTCAGGTCATCCCCGCCTACGGCGGCGACACGCTCTGGGCGAGCATCGGCGCGGCCTACGAGGGCCTGTCGGCGCCCATGCGGCGGCTGGTCGACGAGCTCGAGGCGGTGCACGATTTCCGTCACGGGTTCCGGGAGAGCCTGGCCGAGCCGGGTGGGGAGGAGCGCCTTGCGCCCGCCACCGCCGAGAACCCGCCGGTCACGCACCCGCTGGTGGTCACGCACCCGGAGACGGGACGCCGGGCGCTCTATGTGAACGCGCTTTTCACCACGCACATCGTCGGCCTGACCCCACCGGAGAGCCGCACGCTGCTCGAGTTCCTGTACCGGCACATCGTCACCGAGGAGTTTACCGTGCGGCTCCGCTGGGCGCCGATGACGGTGGCCATCTGGGACAATCGCGCCACGCAGCACAAGCCGGTGAACGATTTCTTCCCGCAGCACCGCCGCATGCACCGGGTGACCATTGCCGGCGAGCGCCCCGTGCGCCTCGCGGCGTGAGCGGCCGTGGGCTGGCGAGCACTGATCGGCGCACTCGGCGCTGAGCGGGACGACCTCGATGTCCGTCATGCGGATCCGCAGGCGATCATGGCGGCGCTGGCCGAGCACAAGCTGCTGGTGCTCCGGGATCAGAAGCTGACCCCGGCAACCTTCACCGCCGCGGCCGAGCGGCTCGGAGAGCTGGACGTGTATCCGTTTGCCGAGCCCATCGAGGGCCATCCGCACGTGGTCCGGGTACTCAAGGAGCCCGGCGACACCGCCAACTTCGGCGGTGCCTGGCATTCGGATACGGCCTACCTGCCGGAGCCACCGGCGGCGACGCTGCTGCTCGCGGTGGAGGTGCCCGACACGGGCGGCGATACCCTGTTTGCGGACAGCGTCGCTGCTTTCGATCGTTGCTCAGCCGGCTTTCAGACTTTTCTGCGGCGCCTCACCGGCCACAACACGTCGGGGCTCGTGCATCAGGCCCAGGGACCCTACGCCAGCGTTGCCGGCCAGAGTGTGGCTGCCAGGGGCAGCAATCAGGTCACCGAGGCGGACCATCCCCTGGTGATCGCCGACGAGCACGGGCGGGAAGCCCTTTACTTCAGTCTGATTCACACCAGCCACTTCGTGGGCCTGACCCGGCGGGAGAGCCTGCCCCTGCTCGAGCAGCTGCACGCGCTGACGGTGGCACCGGAGAACGTCACCCGGCTCCAGTGGCGGCCGGGCACGCTGGCGATCTGGGACAACCGGGCGGTGCAGCACTACCCGCTGAACGATTACCCGGGCCGGCGACGCGAGATGCACCGGATCATTCTGCGCGGCGGCCGGCCGGCCGGCCGCGCGCCGGCCCAGGGGTGACCTACCAGTCGGCGATCGCGTCGCCACCCGGCGTCACCGCCGCCAGTCGCTGGCGCTCGGCGACCCAGGCGCGGAACGCATCATCCTCCACGTCCAGGTCCGCCATGGCGACGAGCAACCGGCCGGCCAGCGCCAGGTCGTTCCTGAACAGCGTCATGTAGGCTGCCTTCGCGTCCTCCAGGCGGCCGAGATGCAGGTACGCTTCGCCGCGATACTCGATGGCCGGGTAGAAGTCGGGTTTGATGGTCAGCGCGAAGTTGTACGCGCCGAGGGCCTTCCGGTACTCGCCGGTGCGACGCAGTGCGAAGCCGAGCTCGTTGGCCGCCTGGTAGTAGTCCAGATCGAGTTTCAATGCCCGGCCGAGCGTTTCGATGACCGCCCGATACTCACCGCGGGCGGAGTCCAGGAGCTTTTCGCGATCCGCCGGTGGTGCGCCGGCCGCCTCCTTCTCCAGGGCGAGCGCCGCCTCCTTGTGGGTCAGGGCACTCTGGTAGAGCGCCATGGCCGCCTGGTCCGGTGTCTGCCCGTCCGGCGCGTCCGCGGCGCCTCCCGGCGTGCCGGCCCCGCGGGCCGGTACCGCCACTGTCAGGACGACGAGCAGCCCGCAGGCAAGGGTTGCAGACGTTTGTCCGGTGGCCATGTATCGCTCTCCTGCAGCAGTCGCCCAAGTCTACACTTGATGCGCGAGAGCGCCGAAGCTACTGTGCTGGCCCGGTTTTTGCCGCGTCTGGCGGCGCCGGACCGGCGCGTTGCCGGCGGATTGGGCAGATGAACGGCACGGGAGCCCGGACGGAATGGTGAATACAACGATCGCCGCGGTGGGCCGCCTTCTCGGCGTGGTCGTGGTGCTGCTGGTCGCGCTCGGCACCACGGCACGCGCCGCCGGGACCGACGCCTCGGCCACACGGGCGGCAGAAGCCAGCGCCCTCGAGGTGATGGATGCTTTCCTCACTGCCTTCAACGCGTCCGATGTGCCGGCCTGGGCCGATACGCTGCTGTTTCCCCACGTGCGTCTGGCCAGCGGGCAGGTGCGCGTCTATCCGGACCGCCAGTCGTTCATCGACGCCATGGACATGCAGGCCTTCGCGGCCAGCACCGGGTGGCGACACAGCACGTGGGACGACATGGCCGTGGTGCAGTCCTCCCCGGACAAGGTTCACATTCGGGTGCGCTTCTCGCGCTTCGATGCGGACGGTGAGCTCATCGGTGCCTACGACTCGCTGTACGTGATCGAGCGGGTGGATGGGCGGTGGGGCGTGCGTGCGCGCTCGAGCTTCGCACCCTGAGCGGACGGAGGCAGACGTGACGGACACAGACCGGCCGGACGATGACTACGGATTCGAGACCCGGGCCATTCACGCAGGGCAGATACCGGATCCGACGACGGGGGCGGTAGTCACACCGCTTTATCTGACGTCCACCTACGTGCACAGCGCTCCGGGAGAGTTCGCCGGATACGATTACTCCCGTGCGGGTAATCCGACCCGCGCCGCCTACGAGACGTGCGTGGCCAGCCTGGAAGGCGCCCGTTTCGGGTTCGCGGTCGCCTCGGGCTGTCTCGGAGCGGTCACCGCAATGCACCTCCTGAGCCAGGGCGATCACGTGGTGGCCTGCGATGACATGTATGGCGGCACGTATCGTCTGTTCGAGGCGGTGTTCCGACGCTCGGGTCTGGACTTCAGCTACGTTGATCTCTCGGATCCGGAAATGCTGATACCACGGATCCGGGGCAACACCCGGATGATCTGGATCGAGACACCGACGAACCCCCTCATGAAGCTCGTCGACATTGCCCGGGTGGCCGAGATCGCCCACGAGCGTGGCGTCCTGGTGATGGTGGACAACACCTTCATGAGCCCGTATTTCCAGCGGCCGCTGTCCCTCGGGGCGGACCTGGTGCTGCACTCGTCGACCAAATACATCAACGGGCACAGCGACCTGATCGGCGGGGTGGTGATCACCGACGACGATGACCTGGCGGAGCGGCTCGACTTCCTCAACAAGTCCATGGGTGGCATTCAATCCACCTTCGATACCTATCTGTGCCTGAGGAGCCTGAAGACCCTCGCGGTGCGCATGCGCGCCCACGAGGACAACGCGATGGCCGTCGCCCGTTTTCTCGAAGCGCACCCCAAAGTGGCCCGGGTGGCCTACCCCGGACTGCCGTCGCACCCGCAGCACGAGCTGGCAAAGCGCCAGGCGAGCGGCTTCGGCGGGATGCTGAGCGTGACGCTGGCGGGAGGTATCGATGCAGCGCGCGCGGTGATGGCCGGTGTCAGGGTGTTCACCCTGGCGGAGAGCCTCGGCGGCGTGGAATCCCTGATCGAGCATCCGGGGCTGATGACTCACGCCAGCCTGTCCGCCGAGAAGCAGGCGGAGGTCGGGATCGAGCCGGGCCTCCTGCGGCTGTCCGTGGGCATCGAGACCGGTGCGGATCTGATCCGGGATCTGGATCGAGCGCTCGCAGCGGCCTGACCCGGTGCTCGTAGACAGTCTCGAGTCGCATCTTGCCGAGGCCGGCAGCATCGAGCGGGCTGCCGTGCCGATGGCGATGTATCTAGCCTGGTGCGGCAATCTGCACCTGCTCGCACCGGGCTTCCAGGAGACCCACGCAGCGGCGCTTACGCGGCTGCGCTATCGCGACATGACCCCCACCGAGTTTTTCACCGCATGCACGAACGGCAACCTCGACGGGAATCTGTTGAGCGATGAAGGAGGCGCGTTCACCGCCGACTACTATCCCCGCTACCTCGCGGACTTCCGCGATACGTTCGGCAGCGATCCTTACGCGGTCGAGGATGACTGGGACCACTACGACCGCATTGCCGCCGTTCTCACGGATCGCTTCATGCGCTGGAAACAGGGCGGCAAACGGGAGAGTGCCCGGGCGGGCGGGCGCAGATGGTGGCAGGTCTGGCGGTCGTGAGTGACGACCGCCCGTTCCGACCGCGAGACGTGAACATCTATCGTCCGTATCCGGATGCGATTCCCTGGGACCTGCTCGCCCTGGCCGAGCCCGACGAGACCCGCCTGCATGAATATGCGGACCTGGATCTGATGCGGGTGGCGAAGATCGAGGACGAGACCGTGGGCGTCTACGTGATCCGGCAGCTCGACCCCACGGTTTACGAGCTCTGCATCCTGGCCGTGGCCCCGGCGCGTCGGCACCAGGGCCTCGGGCGCTGGCTGCTCGGCCACGCCGTCGGCATCGCGGAGTCCAAGGGCGGCCGCGAGGTCGTGGTCAGGAGCCGTTCCCTGCGCGGGCTGTTCGAGCGGTTCGGCTTCGTTGCCTCGGGCGCGGACCTGATTCTCGTGCTGACCCCGGAATAATCGCCGCTCTCAGGCGCGGACCGGATTGCCGACGTAGTGCGCCTTCGGACGTACCAGGCGGTTGTCCCGGCGCGATTCCATGAAGTGCGCAAGGTAGCCGTACACCCGTGACAGGGCGAAGTTCGCCGTGAAAAACGGCGTCGGAATGCCCAGGGTCCGGTAGATCACGCCTTTGTAGAACTCGAGATTCGCATAGAGCGACTTGCCTTCCTCCGCCATGCGCTCGGAGAAGCGGTCCTCGATGGCGACCAGGGTCCGGTAGGTGACCTCGTGCGGTGTGCCCGCGCAGAGCTCCGCGGCCAGCGCTTTGAGGTAGCGGGCGCGGGGATCGAGGACGCGATACTCGCGGTGGCCCATGCCCATGACCTTGGTTCTGGTCTCCAGGCAGTGGTCCACGAAGGCCCGGGCCTTCTCAGGACAGCCGACCTGGTCGGCGGTCTCGAGCGCCGCCTGGTCGGCACCGCCGTGCAGCACGCCGTGCAACGTCCCGAACGCGGCGGAGAGCGCGTTCTCCACCGGCGCGAGGGTGCTGGCCGTGGCGCGCGCAACGAACGTGCTGGCGTTGAAGCTGTGCTCGAGCTGCAGAATCTGGGTGACCGTGTACGCACGGCGCGCGATGTCGGTATCCGGCGCGCCGATCAGCTCGAGAAAACGCAGCGCCGGGTCGGCCGAGCGGGGGGTCCGAACCTCCTCGCCGAGCAGGTGGGTGGCGACCACCGACGGCAGCCTGGCGGCGATGGCGAATCCCTGGGCGGCCTCCCCGCGGTCGGCGAATCGCGTGGTTCGATCCATCAGCGGCGTCACCCCCTGCAGCACGTGCATCGGGTGCACCTCCCTGGGCAGCGAGAGGATCAGATCCCGTTCGCGCTCGGAGAGCTCCGCCGCCGCGGCGGATTCCTCGGTGATGCGCTCGGAGAGCTCACCGTCCACCACCAGCGCAGCCACCCGGCCGAACGGCTCGTCGATCAGCTCGTCCACCGGAACACCGCGGTAGCTCAACACGCCGTTCTCGCCGTCCACCAGGGAGATGGACGTGGTGTCCACTACCACGCCTTCGAGTCCGCGCCGGATCTCCGGCTTGCCTTCGGTCGTCATGTGCGCCTCCGTTTCGGTCTGTGTCATCCCCGGCAGTGCGGAACAGCCTACGGCCGTTGTGTCTCCAGGCCCATAGCGCGTCAC
Organism: Pseudomonadales bacterium; assembly: GCA_050118205.1. Lineage (GTDB taxonomy): Bacteria > Pseudomonadota > Gammaproteobacteria > Pseudomonadales > Azotimanducaceae > SZUA-309. Next base: position 681 of record JASFLG010000165.1, on the reverse strand, counting down.
TTACAGATCCAGAAGTGCAGCTGATAGCTCTCGCGCCAGCGTCGGAGGGCGATAAGCCTGCCTTATTGGGCGATAAGACGGTGCCCGTCGGCGGCGCTGGAGGTGTCCGTGGGTGCCTGCTAGTGTCTTCCGGTGAGCGGAAACCGCTCCAGGACACGGGCGTAAGACATGCAGATCGAACGGCACGAGATACGGATCTTTGCGGCTGTGGTGGAGGAGGACGGCTTCTCCCGGGCGGCCGAGAAGCTCGACGTCTCCCAGTCCGCGGTCAGCCAGGCCATCGCCAACCTGGAGCACAAGCTCGACTGTCAGCTGCTCATCCGGGGCCGCAAGCTCTCCCTCACCGAGTCAGGCAAGCGGCTCTTCTCCTTCTCGCGGCTGGTCATCAACGAGGAGTCGCTGGCGCTGGACGATCTTCAGCGCATCCGCGCGGGCGCCCTGTCGACGCTGAACCTCGCCATGAGCAGCTCGGTGAACCGTTTTCACGGCGAACGGCTCCTGCTCGAGTTCTGCGAGAAGAACCCCCTCACCCGCCTGAAGCTCGACGTGGCGCCGAGCCGGGAGATGGTCTACGGGGTGGACGAAGGTCGCTGGGAGCTGGCGTTCGGGCCGTTTCAGAGCCGGATGCCCGGGCACCTCGAGCTCCTCCCGCTGTTCGGCGAGACGCGATACCTGGTGGTG
>JASFLG010000164.1:0-8395 GCA_050118205.1 Pseudomonadales bacterium | reverse complement strand
CGTTCACCCCGAAGATCTCCTGGATCACCACCACGGACCCTCTGGGGTCGCCGGCCGGCATCGCTTCATAGGCGCCGAGCGCAAAACCGTCCACCGCCCGAATCTGTTTCGTCTGCCCCATTTCCCTCGTCTCCCGGATCGTTTGCGAGCGCAGAAAGATAACCGATCGCTCCCTACCGTCAACGTTCCGGCAAGGATGGAGCGCATGGTGCCCCCTCGAACCTCTGCCCGGAGCCGCATCCGGCCGGTCATAATTCTGCCATGCGGTGCTTTTCCGGTGTCACAAAACTGTAACAATAGGGCCTCAGAATGCGCGCTCAGTGCAAGCAACAGCCAGCCAGCGCAGCTCTGCGTCACGCGTAGCCAGCGTCCTGTCACAGATACGCAAGCATCTTCATGCGGTTGTCATATCCATCCGGTGTAATTTCCAGACGTGAGGACTTTCGACGACGTACGGATCCCCCGATGAGCACCAACAACACCATCCTTCTGGTCGAAGACGAACCGGACATCCGTGACATGCTGAATTTCGCCCTCTCCCGGGCAGGTTTTCAGGTGTGGGAAGCCGAGAGCGCCGAGGACGCCATGCACAAGCTCGACGGTCTGCTGCCGAGCATGGTGATCATCGACTGGATGCTGCCCGGCATGAGCGGTGTCGACCTGGCAAGGCGTCTGCGGCGTGACGAGCACACCTCTGCCCTTCCGATCATCATGCTCACGGCCCGGGGCGAGGAATCAGACAAGCTGAAGAGCTTCGAGTCGGGGGTCGACGACTACATCGTCAAGCCCTTCTCGCCAAGGGAACTCATTGCTCGGGTGAAGGCGCTCCTGCGGCGTTCGGGTGCCCCGGAGGACGGGGTGTTGGAAGCCGGTCCGATCAGCATGAGCCTGGCCGCGCACCAGGTGACGGTACACGGCGAGGTTGTGAAGATGGGCCCCACCGAGTTCCGTCTGCTCGAGCTGTTCATGTCCAATCCCGACCGTGCCTTCGACCGATCGCAGCTTCTGGACCGCGTCTGGGGACGCAGCGTCTATGTGGAGGAGCGAACCGTGGACGTGCATGTTCTTCGTTTGAGAAAGGCGCTCAAACCCTTCGGCGTTCACACTGCGGTACAGACGGTACGCGGCGTCGGGTATCGATTCGCGCCGCCTCGATGATATTCAGCCGCCAGGAAATTCTGCTCGCCTGCGGTCTTGCCTTCCTGGCGCTGATCTTCGGCTGGTTTTCGGGGGCGTTCGGCTGGGCCTTCTTCGCCGCCGCGCTGGTGTGGGTCGCCATGGAGCAGCGGGAGCGCGCCCGGCTCATCCGCTGGTCCCGGCGCCCGCTGACACGTCCGCAGAGCGAGCGCGACCCCTGGGAGGACCTGGCGTACCGGCTCTACCGCGCCATCGGCAGGGCCCGGGCGCGGCACGCGCGAACGCTCAGGGAGTTCCGCAGCCTGCGCGCCATCACCGACTCGCTGCCCGACTCGGCCATCATCGTGGACCGGCACGGAAACATCGAAAACCTGAACAATGCCGCCCAGGAGATGCTGCGACTGACCCCCACCGACCGTGGCAATCATCTGAGCTCCCTGGTGCGGGATCTCGAATTCAATGCGCTGGTCAAGGGGCAGATCGACGGCGACCTGGTGGAGTTCGCGAGCCCGTTCAATGCGGACAAGCGTCTCGAGGCACGCCGCATCGAGATGGACGACGGCTATGCGATGATCCTGGTTCGCGACGTGACCGAGCTGAACCGGTTGCTGTCGATGCGCCAGGATTTCATCGCCAACGTCTCGCACGAACTGCGCACGCCGCTGACCGTCATCGTCGGCTACATCGAAACGCTGATGAACGAGGAACTGGACGAGGCCACCACGCGCGGCCTGGTCGGCAAGCTCCTGTCTCCGACCACCCGGATGCGCGCGCTCGTGGACGATCTGCTTCTCCTGACGCGACTCGAGTCGAGCCCGAACCCTTCGCAGGACGAGCTGACCTCGGTGGACATGGGGGTCGTGCTCAACGCCATCGCCGCCGATGCCCGCATGCTGAGCAGCGGGCGACACGACATTCAGGTGGAGATCGGAACCAGAACGCACGTCCTCGGCATCGACAGCGAGCTGCACAGCGCGTGCCTGAATCTGGTGACGAACGCCGTCCGGTACAGTCCCGATGGAGGTCCGATCCGGATCAGCTGGACGGAGGTGCCGGATGGGGCGCGGTTCGCGGTCGAGGACCACGGTATGGGCATACCCAAGGAGCACATCTCGAGGATCACCGAGCGCTTCTACCGGGTAGACCTGGCCCAGTCGCGTGTTCGCGGTGGTACCGGGTTGGGACTCGCCATCGTCAAGCACGTCCTGAAAAGACACAACACGTTTCTCCAGGTCGAGAGTGAGCTCGGCAAGGGCAGCACGTTTTTCTGCGTCTTCCCTTCGTCCCAGCTCGCGGTGGCCTGACATTCACGCAAACACAGGAGCAAACACCATGCGCTTTTCAACCCTGATGCTCACATCACTGCTGGTCGTAGCGTCTCCGCTCGCCATGGCGGTTGATCCCGACCTGCCCCACTACGAGCGGGTCAGCGGCGTTTCCGGAAATCTGTCGAGCACGGGATCGGATACGCTGGCCAACCTGATGACCATGTGGACGGAAGCTTTCAAGAAGCTCTATCCGAACGTGAACATCCAGGTGCAGGCCGCCGGATCATCGACCGCGCCGCCGGCACTGACGGAGGGTACGTCGAACTTCGGTCCCATGAGCCGTCAGATGAAGGACAAGGAAATCGAAGCCTTCGAGGCCCGGTACGGGTACAAACCGACCATCGTCAGAGTCGCCCTCGACGCGCTGGCGGTCTACGTCCACAAGGACAATCCGATCGAGTCGCTTTCCCTTCCGCAGGTCGACGCGATCTTCTCGGTGACCCGCCGCTGCGGCGAAACGGCCGACGCGACCCGCTGGGGTGACGTGGGCCTGACCGGCAGCTGGGCCGACCGGCCGATTCAGATCTACGGCCGCAACTCGGTCTCGGGAACCTACGGCTACTTCAAGCAGGAAGCACTGTGCGGCGGCGACTACAAGAACACCGTCAACGAGCAGCCCGGCTCGGCGTCGGTGGTGCAGGCGGTGGCGTCCTCACTGAACGGCATCGGCTACTCGGGCATCGGCTACATCACCTCCGGTGTGCGGGCCGTACCCCTGTCCTACGAGGACGGAGGCGAAGGTATCGTCGCGAATGCCGAAGACGTCGAATCCGGCGACTACCCGCTCGCCCGGTACCTGTACATCTACGTCAACAAGAAGCCGGACTCACCGCTGCCGCCACTGGAGCGGGAGTTCCTGAAACTCGTGCTGTCACAGGAAGGTCAGGAAATCGTAGAAAAGGACGGCTACATTTCCCTGTCCGCCCGCATCGCGGACCGCGAGACGAAGAAGCTCCAGTAGGTACGGAATGGGTGCTCAACTGAATCATCGGGAAGGGATCGCGGTTCGGCCGCGATTCCCGCACGGGACCCCGGGGCAACGGGAGGGATGATGGCAGCGAAGGCCGAGCTGCATGCCATGCCCGGGCGACGCCGTTGGGTGAACAGCATCACCCGCTACGTCGTGGCCATGGGTGGTGGCGCCGTCATCGCGGCCATCGCGCTCATCTTCATCTACCTGCTCTGGGTCGTGGCGCCGATCTTCGTTCCACCCAGTATCGACGACGGGGAGACCTACTCGCTCGACATCGACCGCCCACTGCATCTCGACGTGAACGAGAGTGACGAGATCGGACTCGTCTTCGACGACCGGGGTCGGGCACTGTTCTGGGATCTCGATACGGGAGTCGAGAAGGGTCGCTTCGAGTTCGAGCACGCGCTGGCCAGAATAAAGCCCGTGTATCCGAGCACGGGGCGCTATGCCGTGCTCGACACGGAAGGTCAGCTCAACATCCTGGCCGCGTCGTATCCGATTTCGTTTCAGGGCGACGAGCGCCGGATTGGCGCAAATCTGACATACCTCTTCGGTGACCAGTGGCTGGATATCGGCCAGGCGACCGACTTCGCCGTCCATCTGGATGACGGCACGCTGAGTATCGCCTACCTCAAACGAGGGCGTCTGGTGCTCGACCGCTACCGAGATGCCGAGCCGGGGTACGATCTCGATCTGCCGAGAAGCCGCGACGCGGAGCTCGAGCACACGTACCATCGGGTGCTTTTCGGGCCACGCGGACAGTCTCTGTACCTGATCGACAACGCCGGTGGCGTGGCCATCTTCGAGATAACCCGTTCGGGCCGCCTGAACCCACTCTATCAGCGGCAGCTGGTGCCGGAGAACGCGCACCTGACCGCCATCGAGCCGTTGCTCGGGCGCTACTCGCTGCTTGCCGCCGACAGCCGGCAGCGCGTTACGCAATGGTTCGTCGTCCGGGGTGAATTCGGCATCTCGCTGGAACCGGTCCGGCAGTTCAATCTCCCCTCCCTTGTCACCACGATCGTCCCGGAGCCGAGGCGCAAGGGGTTTGCGACGATCGACGACACGGGGGACGTCCACCTCCTCTACACTACCTCGCACCGGATCCTGGCGGATCACCAGGCGGTTCCCACTGAGGCGGGAACCGCAGTGATTTCGCCGCGCTCGGATCTGCTGCTGCTCGCGTCGGCCGACGGGGTCATACACAGCTACGTGCTGCACAACGAGCATCCCGAGATCTCCTTTTCAGCGCTCTGGTCGAAGGTCTGGTACGAGGGCTATCAGGCGCCCGTGTACAGCTGGCAGTCGTCATCCGCCGATAACGATTTCGAAGCCAAGTTCTCGCTCACCCCTCTGCTTTTCGGCACGCTGAAGGCGGCCTTTTATGCCATGCTGTTCGCCGTTCCCGTGGCGATCATGGGGGCGTTGTACACGGCGTACTTCATGGCACCGGTCATGCGCCGGATCGTCAAGCCCGGCATCGAGATCATGGCCGCGCTGCCGACGGTCATCCTCGGCTTTCTTGCCGGGCTGTGGCTGGCGCCGTTGATCGAGGCCAATCTGTCTGCGGTGATCACCATTCTGCTGGTGCTGCCCGCGGCGATCGTGGCCCTTTCGCTGCTCTGGCAGTGGCTGCCGGAATCGCTGACGAAGCGCTTCGACGGCTGGTACGGTCTGATCATCGTGCCGGTGATCGTGATCGCGGTGATGGGCGCGTTCGCGCTCGGACCGACCCTGGAAGATGCGTTCTTCGGCGGTGACTCTCGCGCCTGGTTCCTCGAGCACATGGGGCTGCCGTACGATCAGCGCAATGCGCTGGTGGTGGGTATCGCGATGGGTCTCGCCGTGATTCCGACCATCTTCTCGATCGCGGAGGACGCCATCTACGGCGTGCCGACACACCTGATCAACGGCTCTCTGGCGCTCGGCGCCACCCGCTGGCAGACCCTGATTCGGGTGGTCGTCCTGACCGCCAGCCCGGGCATCTTCTCTGCGGTCATGATCGGGCTCGGTCGCGCGGTGGGCGAAACGATGATCGTGCTCATGGCGACCGGCAACACTCCGATCATGGACATGAACATCTTCGAGGGCATGCGTACCTTCGCCGCGAACATCGCCGTCGAGTTGCCGGAGTCGGAGGTGGACAGTACCCACTACCGGATTCTGTTCCTGACCGCGCTCGTGCTGTTCATGATCACCTTCGTCTTCAACACTGCGGCCGAGGTGGTGCGCCAGCGCCTGCGCAACCGCTACGGGAGCCTCTAAGCATGATCCATGCTCAGAAGACCGGTCTCAGGACCTGGGTATCGTCCGGAGAACTCTGGATCTGGATGAACGCGGCCGCCGTCGGCATCAGCATCACCGCCGTGGTGGGGCTTGTCGGGCTCATTGCTTTCCGGGGCCTGGCGCACTTCTGGCCGTCGGACATTGCCGCCATCACGCACACGATTCAGAGCGGCGCGAGCGTGGTGTCCCTCGGTGAGATCATCGAATCGGAGACGCTGGATCTGGACCAGTACCGTCACGCCACCAACGACACCACGGAGTTTCCACCGGGGGTCGAGAGCGTGCGGCGCTGGCTCCTGAAGACCGGAAATCGCCGGGGGGATCCGCCGGACTTCCGCTGGATCTACGACCACCACATCACCGGCATCGACTATCCCCTCGACGCGGTGGTCTTCGAGCGCACCGAGTGGGGCAATGCCTACGGCTTTCTCACCGGCGTGCTCGAGCAGGGCAGTCCCGTTGCGTCCGGGGACGAAGCATGGGACGCGTTTCAGGAGCGTCTTACACGCGTTGAAGCGCTGCGCAGCGACATCAGCGGGATCGAGCGGGGGGAGTTCAATCACATCAACTACGAGCTGGAGCGTCTTCGCCTCGATCGGCGCCGTCTCGATCTGAACCCCGACCTGGACCCTGTGGCCCGCAACGAGCGTCTGGCCGACATCGAGGCGCAGGAGCAGGCACTGCACGCGCGTTATCAGGCGGCACAGTCCGAGCTCAAGGTGCTGAACGATGCGCGTGCCCGGGATGCGATCCAGGTCACCCTGGCGAGCGGCGCGGTGCTGACGATCCGCATGGCAGACGTGATCCGGGCGTGGCGACCGAACCGGATGTCCGTAACCGACAAGCTCGCCCACTACTTCTCGAGCCTGTGGATGTTCCTCTCCCAGGAACCACGCGAGGCGAACACCGAGGGCGGCATCTTTCCGGCGATCTTCGGAACCGTGCTCATGGTGCTGCTGATGAGCGTGCTGGTGACCCCGCTCGGGGTGATCGCCGCGGTCTACCTGCGTGAGTACGCCCGCCAGGGTCCCTTCGTGCGGCTGATCCGGATCGCCGTGAACAACCTGGCCGGGGTCCCCTCGATCGTGTACGGGGTGTTCGGGCTCGGGTTCTTCGTCTATTTCATCGGCGGCAGCCTGGATCAGCTCTTCTTCCGGGCGGCGCTGCCCGCGCCCACCTTTGGAACGCCCGGGCTCCTGTGGGCGTCACTGACGCTCGCCCTGCTCACCGTCCCGGTAGTGGTCGTTTCCACCGAGGAGGGTCTCACCCGGATTCCCCGATCAATCCGTGAGGGGAGCCTGGCGCTCGGTGCCACCAAGGCCGAGACGCTCTTCAAGGTGGTGCTGCCCATCGCCAGCCCGTCGATCCTGACCGGCGTGATCCTGGCTGTTGCGCGCGCGGCGGGTGAGGTGGCCCCCCTGATGCTGGTCGGGGTAGTGAAGCTCGCCCCCACCCTGCCGCTGGACGGCAACTTTCCCTATCTGCACCTGGAGCGCAAGTTCATGCACCTGGGATTCCACATCTATGACGTCGGTTTCCAGAGCCCGAACGTGGAAGCGGCACGTCCGCTGGTCTACGCGACGGCGTTCCTGCTCGTGGTGATCATACTTGCCCTGAACCTGACCGCGATCATGCTGCGGACCCGGCTGGAGAACCGTTACCGTGGAGTTGAGAGCTAGGGTCCCCAATGTCCTGGACACAGACAATCCGGAAGAGGCCGTCGAAGTCATGAACGCCGAAGAGTCGTCACAACAGCAAACGGAATCGCCAGACCTGACCCGAGGAGGTCCGGTCAGCCTGCTGGTGGAGAACCTGTCTCTTTACTACGGCGAGCAGCGGGCGCTCACCGATATCAACATGCGCATCCCGCAGAAGGAGGTCACCGCGTTCATCGGGCCTTCCGGATGCGGCAAGTCGACGCTGCTTCGCTGTTTCAATCGGATGAACGATCTGATTGACGATGTGCACACCGAGGGCCACATCCGGCTCGACGGCCACGACATCTTCGCGCCCGAGGTGGATGTTGCACAGCTGCGCCGGCGCGTGGGAATGGTCTTTCAGCGGCCCAATCCCTTTCCGAAGTCGATCTACGAGAACGTGGCATATGGCGTGCGGATCCAGGGCGCGCCGCCACGATCGGAGATGGACGAGATCGTCGAGTGGGCGCTGCGCAGCGCAGCTCTCTGGGACGAGGTGAAGGATCGCCTCAAGGAGTCCGCCCTGGGTCTCTCCGGCGGCCAGCAGCAGCGTCTGGTCATCGCCCGTGCGGTTGCGGTCAAGCCTTCAGTGCTGCTGCTCGACGAGCCGGCATCCGCCCTGGACCCCATTTCAACGCTTAAGATCGAGGAACTGATCCATCAATTGAAGGCCGAATACACGATCGTGATTGTCACGCACAACATGCAGCAAGCTGCTAGAGTATCCGACAATACGGCGTTTCTTTACCTGGGCGAGCTGGTCGAGTTCGGTCGAACGGAGGACGTCTTCACCAACCCGTCAAAGCAACAGACCGAAGACTACATCACCGGTCGGTACGGCTGAGGTTGGCTTGCTGATCCATAGCCCTGCCGGCCCACAACATAGGTTCATCCAGCCATGAGTCGACATATTTCCGAACAGTACGATGCCGAGCTGGACAGCGTTCGCAGCCTGCTGCTCGAGATGGGTGCGC
>JASFLG010000163.1:0-8404 GCA_050118205.1 Pseudomonadales bacterium | reverse complement strand
CGACACCAGCGCCTACTCGTCCGGGGAGAACGATCCGGACAAGGCCAACGTGGATGCCTGGGGCCTGAACCTGACGCTCAACTGGGATGTGGGGATCGGCACCCTCACCTCCATCACCGGCTACCGGGACATGGATGATCAGAACGACTCCTGGGGCTGGGCGTCCGACAAGGTCGGCACCCCGTCCTACCTGGAGGTGCTGGGCCACGGCAAGAATCCCTCCGATCAGTTCTCCCAGGAATTCCGGCTGGCGGGCAGCACCGGCAATCTGGACTGGGTGGGCGGCGTGTACTACTTCGAGGAGGAGTCCACCAACACGCTGGACGTGCCGCTCTTCCGCGGTGTGGCGCCACCGGATTGCGCGGACTGGCCCGTCTTCTGTCTCGAGCTGATTCCGGGTGTGCTCACCCTCGGCGATACCGCCCTCGGACTGCAGTATTTCGGCAGCCGAACCCAGGCGGTCAACGGAAAGAATTCCTCCATCGCAGCGTTCGGCGAGATCACCTGGCAGTTCGTCGAGGACTGGTCGGTCACCGCCGGGATCCGCTACACGGAGGACACCAGAAAGTTCCACCGCTCTCAGATCCTGTTCTCCGGCGTGCTCGACGACGGTCTGGTCTGTCCGGACGGCACCGCACCGATGGACGACGAGCTCGCCGGGGTGACCGGCCCCATGACCTGCTATCAGAAAGCGAAGTTCAACGAGTGGACGCCGCGGGTCATCTTCAGCTACGACGCCAGCGACACGGTGATGCTCTATGCGGGCTGGAGCAAGGGCTACTCGAGCGGCGGCTTCAACCAGGACGTGCGCATGCGCCCCTTCGACCCGGAGATCTCGGACAACTGGGAAGCGGGCATGAAGTCCAAATGGGCGGACAACACCCTGCAGCTGAACGTGACCGGTTTCTTCAACAACTACAAGAACCAGCAGATCACCGTGGGCCGCAATGTGGACAACCAGCCGACCGCCGACCTGATCAACGCCCAGAAGGCCCAGCTCTGGGGCATCGAGGGCGACGTGCAGTGGGTGCCCGCGCGCGGCTGGCTGATCATGGGCTCCTTCGGCTGGATCGACGGCAAGTACAAGGAGTTCACCGTGCTCGACAACCGCACGGGGCCGCCGCCGGACAATCTGCCCATCATCGAGGAACGGGACCTGTCCGACACCAAGGTGATCCGCGGCGCACCCTACACCTTCAGCCTGAGCGCGGCGTACACCTACTACATGAGTGGCGGCGGCGAGCTGACCGGCCAGCTTGGCTGGTCGCAGCGCGGTCGGCAGTTCAGCACGCTGGAGACGGTGGAGTCCTCGAAGCAGAAGGCCTACGGGCTGATGGACGGCCGGCTGACCTGGCTTCTGCCCAACAACCAGACGTCGCTCATCCTCTGGGCCACGAACCTGCTCGACAAGAAGTACTTCCCCACCGCCATCGATCTGACCTCGGGCCTGTCCCCGAGTGATACCCAGTTCGTGGACGGGGTTGGACAGCCGACGGCAACCAACACCAAGTACTGGGGTGAACCACGCCGCTTCGGCCTGGAGCTCAGGCACGTGTTCGACTGAAGGAGCAATCATGGAAGTGCAGGGCTTCTGCCACGAACGGTTCGCCCGGGTCCAGGCAGCGTTCGAGGAGAACTTCGCGAGCCGGGGTGACGTCGGTGCGTCGTTCGCGGTCACCCTCGAGGGCGAGTACGTGGTGGATATCTGGGGCGGTCACGCGGACGCGGCACGCTCGCGCGCCTGGGAGGAAGACACCATCGTCAACGTGTACTCCACCACCAAGACCATGACCTTCCTGGCCGCCCTGATGCTGGCCGACCGGGGCGAGCTGGATCTGGAAGCACCGGTGGTGACCTACTGGCCGGAATTCGGCGCCCAGGACAAGGCCCGGATTCAGGTCAGGCACCTGCTCAGCCACTCCGCCGGCCTCCCCGGCTTCAGCCGGCCGCTGACGCCGCAGGAGCTCTACGACTGGTCCCTGTGCTGCGCCGACCTGGCCGCGCAGGCACCGTGGTGGGAGCCCGGCACGCAGAGCGGCTACCACGCCATCACCCAGGGCTACCTGATCGGCGAGGTGGTGCGCCGCATCACCGGCAGAACCATCGGCACCTGGTTCCGGGAGGAGATCGCCGCGCCGCTCGATGCGGATTTCCACATCGGCGTCGATCCCGGGAACTTCGGGCGCATCGCAGACCTGGTGCCTGCGGCCACAACCGCACCCATCCTCGACATGGACCCGGAATCGATTCCCGGGCGTGTGTTCGCGGGCCTCGACCTGACGCCAGAGACGACCCTCTCGGCGGGCTGGCGACAGGCCGAGATTCCCGCGGCGAATGGTCACGGCAACGCCCGCTCGGTGGTCAGGGCACAGACCGCCCTGGCAAACGGCGGCGGCGCCTTCGGCGTCGAGCTGCTCACGCCCCGGGGCTGCGCGCGGGCGCTCGAGCCGCAGACCGACGGAACGGATCTCGTCCTCGGCCTGCCGATCCGCTTCGCCATGGGCTACGCCCTGCCGACGGAAGCCGTGCCCGTGAGCCCGAACTCCGACACCTTGTGGTGGGGCGGCGCCGGCGGATCGACCATCGCCGTCGACACGGACGCACACGTCTGCTTTTCCTATGTGATGAACCAGATGGACAACTACATCCTCGGCGATCCCCGTGGCGCGAGCCTGGCCACGGCCGTCTACGACTCGCTGGCCTCGGCGGGTTGAGGATCGCCCAACGGAGCACAGCATGAGCGAGTCGACCGCTGACCTCGCCGGACACTTCGCCAACCCCTACCCGGCGTACGCTCAGGTCCGGGAGCAACGTCTCGTTCGAGATCCACGTGGCGCCTGGTACGTGGCGCGCCATGAGGATGTGGATCTCGTGCTCAAGGATCGCCGCTTCGGAAAGCAGCCGCCACCGGGGCTGGAAGGCAACCTGCCCGTCGGTCAGGATCAACGGGACAGCCGGTCGATCCTCAACGCCGATCCGCCCGACCACACCCGCCTGCGCGGCCTGGTCGCCAAGGCCTTCAGCGCGCCGCGGGTGGAAGCCATGCGGCCCGCCATCCAATCCCTGGTGGATCGGCTCATCGACGGCGTCGAGGCCCGCCGACGCATGGAACTCATCCGCGAGTTTGCCTTCCCGATTCCTGCCACCGTGATCAGCGACATGCTCGGTATACCGGAAGGCGATCGCGCCCGTTTCGCGCTGCTGTCCAACGACATCATCGCCTTCGGCTCCGGCGTGCACCCCGATCTGCCGCCGGAGGTCGCGCAGACGAGAGCGCGCGAGGTGACTGCCGCATTCGATGGTTATCTCGAGATGCTGTTCGAGCAGAAGCGCAATGCGAAGGAGGACGATCTCACCACGGCTCTCATCCGCGCCGAGGATGAAGAAGGCAAGCTGACCAGGGACGAGCTCACGCAGAACGTGCGCCTGCTGTTCATGGCCGGGCACGAGACCACGGTCAACCTCATGGGCAACGCCGTGGTTGCTCTGTTCCGGTTTCCGGATCAGCTGGCGCTGCTCAAATCCCGGCCGGAGCTGATGCCGAAGGCGGTGGAGGAGTTTCTGCGCTACGACTCGTCGGTGCAGCAGCTGCCAAGAGTCGCGCGCGAGGACGTGGTGCTGGCAGGTCAGACCATCCGCGCCGGAGAGATGGTCATCTGCATGCTCGGCGGCGCGAACCGGGATCCGGACGTTTATGACGCGCCGGACCGCCTGGACATCCAGCGGCCCTTCGTGCGCTCGAAGAGCTTCGGCGGCGGCATCCATTTCTGCCTGGGGGCTCAGCTCGCGCGAATCGAAACGGAGATTGCACTCGGCACGCTGCTCGCTCGTCTGCCCGGACTCACCCTGACCAATCTCGATACGCTCGCCTATCCCATGAACCCGTTCTTCCGCGGGCCCGAGCGGATCGACGTGACCTGGGCCGCCTGAGCCCGGCGAGCAGCAGATAGTCTCAGGATCCGCTGCTGGTCATGTGGCGGTTCAGGGGCGTTTTCCCGCTCTTCTGGTTGACCCCGGACCGCAGAGACAGATCCTCCTGGACCTGACGCTCCGGCCCGAACCCGGCACCAACCAGAGGAGCAACAGACGTGATCAATCTCAGTGTGACCAGGAAGTGGGTCAGCGCGTTGCTGACCGATCCTTCCGCCGCGGCGGTTTCCTACCAGGAGTCGCTGGCGAGCTGGCGACAGACCTTTGTGCAGCTGACGCTGCCCGTAACGCTGACAGCCTACGTGGCAGCAGCGCTGATTTCTCTCGTGACCGGTCGATCCTTCATGATCAGCTCACCCGTGCTCATCGTGGTCGGCGCAGCCTGGGCGCTGGGCTGGTCCTTCGTCATCGCCCTGATCTTCGACTATCTGGCGGGCGTGTTCGAAGGCAAGCGCAGCTTCGATGCCGCCTATGCGGTCGTGGCGCTGGCGATCATTCCCTCGTCCCTGGGGCTCGCGATCAGCCCGGTTCCCTGGATCGGCTGGCTGCTGAGCCTGATCGCATCCATCTACAGCCTCGTCCTCGCCTACCGGTTTCTACCCCGGTACCTGGAGATCCCCGAGACAGCCCGGGTGAAGCACTTCGCGCTCTCCATCGTCACGGCGATCGTGGTCAACCTCGTGGTGACAATGACCATCGGCGCGCAGCTGACCCCGTCCCTGGTAGAGCACGTGCAAACCCGGGAAGTGCCCCAGGACGTGTCGTCGGGACTCTTCGGGGGAATCGGCCGTCAGGCACAACTGACGGACCTGGCCGCCCGTGACGTGTACGAACCGCCTCGTGACGGCCGCCTGACGCGGGGCCAGGTCGAGCGCTACGTCGACGTTCTGGCCAAGACGGCCGCCCTGAAGGAACGACTCGACGGGGAACTCAGCGAAAAGTACCGCCGGAAGGAGCCGTCGATTTCCGACATCTTTGGCGGTATCGGCGGTGTCGTGCGTCTGGGCACCGCCGAGATGGAAGTCGTGAAGAGCGCGGGTGGCAACTGGGCGGAGCACCAGTGGGTGAAAGGGCAGCTGGAGACGGCGCGCATTCACCAGGATCTCAGTCCGGCAACGGCACACAACTACGCGCTGTATCGGGAGTTCGAAGGGCGGCTGTCCGGCGCTGACTGAGCCTGCTTTCAGCACGCCCCTTACGACGTGTGCGACGGTGGTGGCGCTTCTCCGGAACCGATCCAGCGATCCATCAGCCTGGCAGCCACCACGTCGCCGGCCACGTTGACCGACGTGCGGCTCATGTCCAGGATCCGGTCCACGCCCATCACCAGCGCCACCCCCTCGGCCGGTATGCCGACGCTGGTGACCACCATGGCGAGTATCACGATCCCCACCCCCGGCGTGCCGGGTGAGCCCACGGCCGCACCCACTGCCATGGCGACAACCAGCAGCATCCCGCCGATGCCGATGTCGATTCCATAGGCCTGAGCCAGAAACATGGCCGCCACGCCCTGATAGAGCGCGGTGCCCGTCATGTTGATCGTGGCGCCCAGCGGGATCACGAACTGAGCGATGGAAGGACGGACGTGCAGCGCCTCTTCTGCGGTCTTGATGGAAAGGGGCATCACCGCCGCGGAGCTCGACGTCGAGAACGCGAGCAGCAGCAGCTCCCGGGTCGAGCGGATGAAGGAGAAGGGTGCTTCGCGAACGAACGCGTACAGCAGCACGAGATAGACGATCAGCATCAGCATGAGTCCGAGCAGCACGGTCGCCACATAAAAGGCCATGCTGATGAGGGCATCGACACCGATCTGGCTCGTCAGCCGGGCCATGAGGCCGAACACCGCGATGGGCGCCAGGCGCATGGCCCAGCGGACCACGGTCATGCAGACCTGCTGCAGAGAGCCCAGCAGGTCGAGAAGCGGCCGCGACTGAACCGGCGGCATCGAGACCAGAGCCACACCCACGATCACACCGAACAGCACCACCTGCAGCATCTCTCCCTGCACCATGGCACTCAACGGATTGCCGGGAAGGAGTCCGACCAGCGCATCCGGCAGCTCCGCCGCGCCAGGTATTGCGGGCGTCCCTCCGGCGCTGGCTGCCGTCTCCGCCACGGCCGGCAGGGTTCCGGCCAGGCCCTTGCCGGGACCCAGCAGCCCGGCAAGGGATAGCCCGATGAACGCAGCGACGGCAGTGGTCACCACGAAGAAGCTGGTGACCACGAACCCCAGCCGACGCAGCTGGTCCAGGTTTTCGCTGGCCGCCAGGCCCCGGATCACGGAGGCAATCACCAGCGGTATGACGATCATCTGGATCACTGCCAGGAACAGCTGACCAGGCAACGCGAGCCAGTTTCCGACGAGCACGCCGGTGCGAGGTGCCACCAGACCGGCGCTGGGACCCAGCAGCGCCCCGACCAGCAGGCCCGCAAACATACCGATGAGCACCTTGAGCCACAGGCGCCCCTCCACCAGATTCGCCAGATGATCGCTGAGGTGTTTCAGCGACCGGGGATGCAACAGTTCGAGATAACGGAACGGCTGGTGCTGATCGGACACGATGTTTGCTACCGGATTACAGGGTCGGATCGACAACTTCCCGGTCCCGGCGCCGATTGGCAACCCGCAATATCCACTATCCGGCGCTCCGCACGAGCACCGTCACGAACATCGTGTAAGCTGCGGAGGACATTCGAACCAGCCCGACCAAGGAGACGCTCATGAGGCTCATGCTGGCGCCCGTTGCTCTGCTCTGTCTAGCGGCGTGCGGAGAATCCGACGACCGCACGGCAGGCGATGAAGGCTCGGCCACGCTCGATACCGAGACGGTCGAGGCCTACAAGGCGAAAGTCAAAACGACCATCAACGAGTCCGTCGTCAATTCGCTGATGCGCGAGTGGGACGGCGTCACGGAATCCCAGGTCCGCTGCATCCTGGCGGACGTGAAGGTCACGCAGCTGGAGGATCCCAGCGCCGACCCGGCTGTCCTGGCCGTCTTCGACCGATGTGGCGTGGACCCGGCGGTCACCGGGTCCCGGTGACGTCGATGGTGGCGCAATCACGAGCCACGCCAGGGCATCCGCCTGCCGTCACCGCGAGCGCCACCAGATCCAGTAACCGCTGAGCACGAGCACGGCCAGTCCGACGCTGGCCAGGTTGATCAGCCACTCACCGACCGCACCGAAGGCCCTGCCGCTGTGGAGATCCTGGAGCAGGCGCTCGATGGTGAGAATGCGGGACCGCGCCAGGTTCGCGTAAGGGCGAAGACTCGCCGGATCGAGCTGACGCGCCTCCGCCCAGCTGACTGCAACCGGTTCCCGCAGTATCGAGCCCGGTTCCAGGGTCTCCGGATCCAGGCGATGCAACCCGCTCGCTGTATCGACCACGACGTCCCTGCCCGCGTAGCCGATGCGGCGGACCGGCTCGGCGGGGTGCACGGTCTCCAGAACCGTCGGATCTGCAGCGGGGAAGAGGAAGAGCTCATCGCCCGCCGCCACGATCACCAGGTCACCCAGACGCACGGCACCCTGGAACCCGCTCGCATCGGTGATACGCCTCGCGTCGAGGAAGAGCTGGTTGCCTATGAATCGAACGCCGTTGCTCTCCCAGCCTGCAGCCGGGGCGTGAATGCCGTACCAGTCGAGCAGGGCCGGGCTGGTGACGTAGGTGCTGCCGAGACCGAGCCGGGCGGTGAACTGCAGGGGGAGACCCGTGGCGATCAGGTAGAAAACCACGAACCCGGCCGCCACCCCGGTCCTGCGGTGCAGCCGGTGGCGAAGCGGCGATCGTTTACGGATGGCGGGCGAGCGTGGTGCGGCGGGTCTCGTCATGCAGCCTCAGGGCAACGCGGGCCATTCGCTTCATCGCCCGGACCGACAGCGTCGCGCCGGTAATGCCATCAATCCGGCGATCCAGGTCATGATCGGACGCCAGCGTCGCGCCGGCGAACTGATCGGTGAAGAACGGAAACTTGACCTCCCAGCCACGGCTTTCGCGAAAAACCAGCACCTCCACCCGTTCGATGCCGCCGTCCCCGACCACCACTCCGGCGGTAATCGGCTGATCCTTGCCGATCTCGTCCAGAATCCAGGCCGTCCGCCCGCGGTCCTGCCAGTACCGGACCCTCAGCCCGGCCCGCCAGCCGAAGTCGTCCTCGAGTTCCTGCCTGAGCTCCTGCGGGACCCACAGCACCTGTGCCTGGGGCGGGTGCGCAGCGAATGCCTCGGCCAGGAAGGTGTCCGCCTCGCGGAAGACCTGGGCCTCCCCGCACACGCCAACCACCGGCAACCCGGCAAGCAGCAGCGGGAAGAAAACACGACCGAGAATCATTCTCATTTTCATGAAAGAGATTCTGACCGCGGATGGGCAAAAAGGAAAGCCGTCAGAACTGATACCCCAGACCGAGGTCTACGGCGCTGAAATCGCCGTCCGCATCGCCGTCCAGTTCGCGCTCCCGGTAGTCCAGCTTGAACA
>JASFLG010000162.1:0-8414 GCA_050118205.1 Pseudomonadales bacterium | reverse complement strand
CCGTGCGCGGACGTGATGGTGCCTTCCTGGCGACCCACCAGATGGCCCGCCGAGGCGATGCCCGGCTGCGCCTTGGCCGCGTCGCGGAACCAGAAGAACGCCAGCTCGTTGCCGCCGCCCATGTCGAAGAAAAAGTGCTGACCGTAGCCGCCGCCGAGGTCGAAGCCTTTCTTCAGCTTCATGCCCAGCACGTTGGTGTAGAAGTCCACCGTGCGCTGCATGTCGCTGCAGACCAGCGCCAGATGGTGAAGACCACCAAACTCGTACTCCTGTGCGTTTCCCGTCATGATCTCAGTCCTCCTTCTTCCACGCATTGCCCGCCCAGTCGGCCGTCTCACCTTCCGCCGGCACGGGTACTTCTCTGATCCGTTCGTCCACGTCGTCGTACTCGAGGCGAAGCGCCTTGCAGCACACGGCGTGCAGGTTGTAGCCCATCGTGTGGTAAGTGAGCTCGAGGATGTCCTCGTCGCTCAGATGCTCGTGCAGCGCCTCGAAGAGCTCGTCCGGCACCCGTCCGCCCTGCAGGATGAGCGCGTCTGTCCAGGCGAGCACCGCCCGCTCCTTCGCATCGAACGCATCGCTCACCTCCCAGTACGGGATAGCGGCAACCTGCTCGTCGCTGATGCCGAAGCGACGCGCCGCCTTGCAGTGCTGGGAGAACACGAACTGGCTGCCCTGCGTGTAGCCGGCGCGGGTGATGGCGAGCTCGCGCACCTTGCCGTCGAGCTGGCTGACCGACTTGTCCGCAAACATGCCGAACATGCCGAAGTGACTCGTGGCATGATCGAACACGTACGGCACCAGCGCGAACACCGTCCACCAGTTGCCCGGCGTGCCGGTCGCGGTGCCGGGCTCGGCCACCGGATCCCGGTCGTCGAACAGCGCGTCGTAATACCTGCGCACGTTCTCCGTCGCGTCCGCGCGCGATACCTGTCTCAATCTCGGCATGTTCTCCCCCTTGGCTCGAGTTGGCTGATTTGAGGATCAATATCATTGACTGTTTCCATCGTTGTCAATACGCTCCATCGCTTCCCAGGGAAACGGACCGGAGTCTTCGACGAAATCGGATGCGATCCAGATTGATCCAGGTCATCGCGACCATCTTCTTCACGCTGCTCTCGTCCGTTCCGGCGTCCGCCGACGCCGGCACCTGTCGACCCGAGGAGGAGGCAGGCAGCGGCGAGCAGAAGACCCTGCTCTTCGGTGACCTGCACGTGCACACGGCCTATTCGCTCGACGCCTACGCCTTTGGCACCCTCGCCACACCCCAGGACGCCTATGCGTTTGCGCGCGGTCAGTCTCTGCGACTCGAGAACGGTCAGATCCTGACCATCGACCGGCCGCTGGACTTCGCCGCCGTCACCGATCACGCGGAAACGTGGGAAATCACCTACTCCTGTACCGATCCGATCTACTCGGATATTTCGTACTGCCGACAACTGCGCGCGCTGCGGGATGCCGGTGATGGGCGGGGCGTATTCGTCAACTTCCTGCTGCCCGTGGTCACGGCCGAGCCGCCCGTGCCGGCACCCTTCTGCGATCGGCTGGACTGCTCCCAGGCCAACGTCGGACAGTGGCGTCGCGTACGACAGGCCGCCGACCGGGCCAACGAGCCGTGCGAGTTCACCGCACTGATCGGCTACGAGTGGACGGCCACACCCGACGGTCGGCACTGGCACCGCAACGTCATCTTCCGCTCCGATCAGGTGCCGGAGCAGGCCTTCGACTACATCCGCTATCCCAGCGTCGATCGTCTCTGGACCGCGCTCGCCGAGCACTGCCGGCCGGCCGACGGCTGCGATGCGGTGGCCATTCCGCACAACCTCAACTGGACCGATGGCGGCACGTTCGACGTGGAGAACGACTCCTCCGAGGTCGCGGCACTCCGCGCACGCTATGAGCGGCTCGCGGAGATCCACCAGGAGAAGGGTTCGAGCGAATGCCTTCCGGAGCGGCGCGACGGCGGCGACCGCTCGGATTGCGGGTTCGAGCTGGTGGAGGTCAACACGGCGAAGCTGCGCGTGCTGGGTCCACCGGACGATCCGGACGCAGCCTGGCAGGAGATGCGCTCCGGCTACTATCGGTCGCTGCTCGGCCGCGGGCTGGCGGCCTACGAAGCGAACAGCCGGGCGCTCAATCCGCTGCAGCTCGGTGCCATCGGCTCCACCGACGGCCATTTCGCCGCCTCCGGGTTCACGGACGAAGCCACGTACAACGGCGGCGTTCTTGCCATCTGGGCCGATCCGGAGACGTTGCTCGCCAACCCGGTCTACAACCCGGGCGGGCTGGTCGGCGTGTGGGCCGAAGAGAACACCCGCGCGAGCATTTTCGACGCCCTGAAGCGACGGGAAGCCTACGCGACCAGCGGCACGCGCATCCGCATGCGCTTTGGCGTGACCGCGAAGAATGCCTGCGAGACCGATACCGTGACCTTCTCCACCCCCATGGGCGGCACGATCACGGATGCCGCGCATCGGACGCTCACCGTGCTTGCCGCGAAGGATAAGACACCGCTCGCCGCCATCGATATCGTCAAAGGGTCGCTGGTGAATGGTCAGCCGGTGGAATCCGTGCTTCGCATTGCGGAGTTCGAGTCGGGCCAGGACACAGCCTGCGTCACCTGGAGCGATCCGGATCCTGCCGTCGGGCCGGAGTACTGGTATGCCAGGGTCATCGAGCAGCCGACCCCCCGATGGTCGAAGCATCTCTGCGAGAAGCTGGATCTCTGTGCCAAGTACCCGGACGCGGACCGCATGATCGAGGAGCGCGCCTGGAGCTCGCCCGTGTGGTATCTGCCCGCACCCTGACGCTCGGCCTGCGACCGCTGCCCGGGCTCAGAACGGCGCGTTCGGCTCGAGCCCCAACAGCAGCCGGCCGTACTGCTCGGCGGACACGTCCAGGTCGAACACGGTATGGCAGACGGCCGTGTGCAGATCGCGCTGGATGCGCTGCAACGGGTTGTCGAGGAAGTGGGCGTGCGCCCCACTCGCTTCCACCACGTCGCGCACGATGTCACGGGCCTCACGCACGATGGTGCCAATCTGCACCCGGAGCTTTGCCCGCTCGATCGCCGGACAGGGATCCACAGATTCTCCCCAGCGCTCCACCTCTCCTGCTGTCGCCTTGAGCCGGGCCTCGAGATTCTCGATGCGCGCCTTCGCCATCCCGAGGCGGATCTGGGCGGCCGGTTTCTCGCCCTGTCTGGTACCGGTACCGTAGACGAAGCGCTCCTGCAGGCGTTCCTGAAACACGCGTACCGCTCTGCGCGCACCACCCACCAGGGGTGCCGCGGCCGTCAGTCCCAGCACCGGCAGCATGGGCATGCGGTAGAGGTACGAGTCGTTGACGTCCGCTCCCGGAGCGCGTCCGTCGCGCATCGCGGTGAGGTTCTGAGCCAGATGGGCGGGCACGAACACGTCGTTAACCACGATGTCGTTGCTTCCGGTACCGATCATCCCGGCGGTGTGCCAGGTATCGATCACTTCCACCTGGTCTCTCGGAATGACGAACATGCACAGATCCGGCTGGCCGGACGCCGACGGCGTGATCGCGCCGACCATGATCCAATCCGAGTGCATCACACCAGTGCCCCACTCCCAGCGCCCGCTGACCTGGTAGCCCCCTTCCACCGGAGTCGCCGACCCGCTCGGTGACAGAGCACCGGGAGCGATGATGTACGGCTGCCGGCCGAAGATGTCGTCCTGGGCTGTCTGGTTGTAGAGCGCGAGCAGCCAGTTGTGCTCCATGCAGAACGTGGTCACCCAGCCGGTGGACAGGCACGCTTCGCCCAGAATCATGCCGATGTCCATGAAGGTGGTGAGGGAGAACTCGTAGCCGCCGTATTTCTTTGGCACGAAGTAGTGGTAAACGCCTGTTTCCTCGATCGCCATCATGACGGCGTCGACGGGTTTGCGCTCCTCCTCCGCCTGGCGCGCGTGGGCTTCCACCAGGGGCACGATCTCTCGGACCCGCTCGACGAGTTCCCGTTCCTCCACGATAGGGCTTCGTCAGTCGGCGGCTATGGGCTCCGCGTTCACATCACGCTCGTCGAGCTCCCGGGTCCAGGCCGCGAATTCCAGCAGGATGCCGTCGGGATCCTTGAAGTAGACCGAGCGGACAAACGTGGTCGGGGTAATGGTCGGGCTGGCCTGGGTTTCCGAGTCGTCGTGGTTGACCACCATCGTGCACTCCACGCCCGCCGCCTCCAGCCGCTGCTGGTACTCCTCGATCCTGTCTTCCGGGACGTCGAAGGCCACGTGGTTCATGGAGGCATGCGCCGAGGTGATCGACCCCTTGCCGACCAGGCTCTCGGCGTGGGTGACGCCGGGGACGGAATCGGGCGCATTAGGGAACCAGAAGAACGCCAGCGAGTCTCCGTTGCCGATGTCGAAGAAAAAGTGCTGACCCATGCCATCCGGCAGGTTGATGGTCTTGGTCAGCGGCATGCCGAGCACGCCCGTGTAGAAATCCACGGTCTTTTTCATGTCCCGGCAAACCAGCGCAAGATGGTTGATCCCGCGGATCTCGAATTTGTCATTGTTCCTGGCAGTCATGTCGTCTTCCTCGTCATGCAGATTCCGTCTCCCGCCCCGAGGTTCGCACCATCGGAACCGCAGCTCCAAGAATCAATATCATTGACCGTCGTTGTCAATACCTGACCGCAACCAGTTGGCGCCGGCGCCGCGGGCAGCCGACGCCGGACGCCCCGTCCTCAGCGTCGGAACGAGAGCGTGAGCCCATAGACCTGGGGATACCCATAGAAGTGCTGGTTGAAAAACTGTGCGGTCGGGGTCAGACCATTCGTGTAGGTCTTATCGAAGCAGTTCTTGCACCAGGCCTGCAGGCGCCACTTCTCGTTCTTGCTGATCCAGCCCGCGCTCCCGTCGACCAGCCAGAAGTCTCCCGTTTCACCCTTCGGATGATTCAGCACGCCGTCCGTGAAGTACTTGCTCTCGTAGTTAGTCGAGGCGCGCAGGAAGAACCCGCCGATGTCCGTGAACCACTCGTACCTGGCCGAGAGATAAATCTGGGTCTTGGGCGCCCGGCTGAGCTTGAGGTCGGTGTGATCCTCGTCCACGAGATACGTGCCGTCCGGCAGCAGCTCGACGACGCCGTTGCAGTCGGAGACCGGTGTGGAGGCATAGACGCCGGGGCCATCCAGATCCGCGCAGAACTCGTCGTACTTCGGATCCATCAGACCCACGGAGCCTTCGAGGGTGAGGCCGTCGATCGGCACCGCGGTGACCTCCAGCTCGACACCGGTGATGGTCGCCTCGCCGATGTTCTGAGAAGCCGTTTCCTGACCGGTGGGATTGTTCGGCGACGGGAAGAACACCTCGAAGGCCAGACCCTTGTACTTGGTCCAGAACGCTGCGAGGTTGGCGCGCAGCCTGCGGTCGAGCCACTCGCTCTTCAGTCCGAGCTCGACGGCGTCGGAAGTCTCGTCGTCCGTGGGCCCGGCGGTGGTGTTGGAGCCGGCCCGGGCACCGAACTCACCGGCCTTGAAGCCCTGGGAGTAGGTGACGTAACCCATTACATTGTCGGAGAAGTGGTAGTCCGCGCCGAGCTTCCAGGTGGTCCGGTCGCTGTTCAGATCCCCCGTCACGGTCATGGGCTGCATGGACATGAAGTCGATGCTCGGTCGGCTGGCCGGGTCCAGATAGCTGATCTGGGTGCCGAACAGGGTACCGGGATTACGCTCGAAATCCTTCTTCTCATCGGTGTAGCGAACACCCAGGATCAGGTTCAGATTGTTCGTCATCGCATAGATGGCCTGACCGAAGATCGCCTTGCTGGTGTTGTCCTGGTGCGCGTAGTCGGCAGAGCTCGGGTCCCCCAGCGTGGGGAAGGACTGCACGATCTCGTGCTCCTGCTCGAAGTAAAAGAGACCCGCAACCAGATCCAGATTACGCAGGACGCCGCCCATATCACCGAAGTCCGACTGCAGCCGCAGCTCCTGGCTGAACTGATCGTGCGTCTGATCCCGGAAGGTAGGGAAGAAAGGCAGCTCGGTCTGGTCGAAATCCGCCGCCACGAAATCATCGGTCTTGATATAGCCGGTGACCGAGGTCAGGGTGACGCGGCCAAGATCCCAGTTGACGATTCCGGTGAGGCTGTCCTGATCCGTGTTGTAGAAGTCCAGTGCGTCCCGGCCGACGGTGAACGCGCCGTCATCGGGCTCGCCCTGCCAGAAAAACGGAGGACCAGCGAAGTAGACGTTGATCAGCTGGTCCGGGTCGGAATCATCGTCACCGCCGGGCGCCTGGCTCCGTTCCTTGAGCCAGCCGTAGATCAGCGTGGCATCGAAGTTGTCGGTGGGCGTCCACCGCAGCGTTCCGCGAATCGTGTCCACATCCTCGCCGTTCAGACGGCCGCCCAGACGGTTCTTGTAGTGGCCATCGTAGTTCTGCGACAGCACGGCCACCCGGGCGGACAGCTTGTCCTCGAGAATCGGAAACTGAAGGGCGCCCCGGAAGTCGAGCCGACCGTAGTTTCCGGCGGTCACCTCGGCGTCGTAGTCCAGCTCGCCGTCCGGCATGACGGTATTGACCCGGACGGCGCCGGACAGGGAGTTCTTGCCGAAGGTCGTTCCCTGGGGCCCACGAAGCACCTCCACCGTGTCCACGTCGAAGAAATCGACCAGCGTGGCCACGGGCCGGGAGATGTAAACCTGGTTGATGGATACCCCGTTGCGAAGCTCGTTGGTGGACTCGATCGTCAGCGAGCCCATGCCACGGATGTGGATGGTGGACGAGTTGGGCGCGAAGGTGTTCGCCTGGATGCGGACGTTGGGCGACTGAGGGCCGACGTCTCGAAGATCCTGAGCGGTGATGTCCTCCAGCATCGTCCGGTTGAACGCAGTGACCGCAATCGGCGTCTCCTGCGCGGTCTCCTCCCGATAACGCGCCGTGACAACGACTTCCTCGATGGCACCGGTGGATTCAGCAGCCTGCGCGGCCAGGGCCAGACAGGGTGTGAGCGAAAGCGACAGGACGCCGAGCAGCGTCCACCCGTGACGAGCACCGTTCATAACTTCTCTCCCAAGAATCGTTCTTTCTCTGCACGGCTACAGCCTGTGCGCTTCAGCGCGGAACCCACGCGCTGTCTTTTATCTACCGCCCGGTACGGCTGAGACTCAACCGACCCCTTATCCGGGCTGCGGCGCGCTCCGCCGGATCGGGCGCAGCACACATCGGGAAAATACCTAGTATGCTAAGCATATGCAAGACGAAGGGCGGGGCGCGGCCGGGCGGATTCGGCGCGCAGATCAGATCCGCCCGGATGACGAGGGAAACGCTCTGATGTCGAGAACAGGAGCGGCGCTCAGCCGGTCTCAGCTCATGCTCTTCGGCCTGCCGGAATTTGCCGTCTACCTGGCGGTGATTCCGATGTCGCTCTATCTGCCGTTCTTCTACTCGCGCGATCTGGGGCTCGACATCACGGACATCGGCCTGCTGTTGATGGTGGCAAGGATCAGCGACGTGATCACGGACCCTCTGATCGGCGCGCTGAGCGATCGGACCAGCACGCGGCTCGGCCGCAGAAAACCGTGGATGCTGGCCGGTGTGCCGCTGATGATGCTCTCGGCGTTTCAGCTTTTCTCGCCCGGCGGCGCGGTCAGCAACGGTTACCTGCTCGTCTGGTCGGTGCTGTTGTGGCTCGGCTGGACGATGATCAACATCCCCTACTACGCGTGGGGCGCCGAGCTCTCGGACGACTTCGACGAGCGCACCCGGATCACCGGCTGGCGCCAGGCATTCGGGTTCGCCGGCAACATCAGCGTGCTGCTGGTTCCCGTCGCAGCGTCACAGCTCTTCGGCTACGGTGGGGTGGCGAGCGAGGCGCTGGTCATCATCGGCGGCATGGCGCTGGTGCTGCTGCCCGCGCTCATCGGGCTGACGGTCTGGCGGCTGCCGGAACGGCAGGTGGCCCCACCCGCGCGGCAACCGGTTCTCCGGAATCTGAGAGCGATGCTGAGCAACGGCTCGTTTCTGGTGCTGTTCGCGGGATTCACGCTCATGTCGCTCGGCACCACCATGATCGGCACGCTGTTCATGCTGTTCACGACGTTCGCCATGGACCTCGAGCGCCAGGCTCAACCGATCCTCCTGTCGTACTTCGCGGTCAACATCATCGGGCTGCCTTTCTGGGTATGGCTGTCGGGACGCATCGGCAAGCGGGAAGCCTGGATGGCGGGAACGCTGGTCATGGCGATCACGACCCCCCTGTATCTCACGCTCGCGCCGGGGCAGATCGTGCCGTTCGTGATCATCACCGCCATCATCGGGTTCGCAGGCGGCAACTTCATCGCCCTGTCGCTCTCGATGAAGGCCGATGTGATCGACATCGCCACCCGCCGCCGGGGCGAGAGCATCGCGGGCGCTTACATGGCGGTCTGGTCGCTCGGCTCGAAG
>JASFLG010000161.1:0-8416 GCA_050118205.1 Pseudomonadales bacterium | reverse complement strand
CGGTGGAAGGCGGGTTCCTGCTCTCCGGCGACTGGCCCTACTCCACGGGCACCGACTTCTGCGCCTGGGTGATCCTCGGCGGCATGGTCACCGACGCCGATGGCAATCTTCCCCGCGGCCGTCCCGACGTGCGCCACTTCATGCTCCCGCGTGGCGACTACGAGATCGTTGACGACAGCTGGAACGTCATGGGTCTCAAGGGCACCGGCAGCAAGAACGTGCGCATGCAGAACGTGTTCGTGCCGGACTACCGGGTGAGCGAGTCGTGGAAGGTCACCGAGGGAATCTACGCAGCCGAGCGACGCCCGGGCAGCCCCCTCTATGCCATGATGTTCGGCATCATGTTTCCCGCCGCGATCGCCGCCGGCACGCTGGGCATCGCCGAAGGCGCGCTGCGCATGCAGCACCGCTACATGGAAGCGCGGGTTTCGGTCTCGGGCAGCGTCGCGAAGACCGACCCGACCTACCTGAGCGCGTTGGCGGTGGCGGAGGCGGATCTTGCCGCCAGCAAGTGTCACCTGAAGAGCCTGGTCTCAGAGCTCTACGACTACGTATCACACGGGCACTCGATCACTCCGGAGCAGCGTCTGAAGTTCCGGCGCGACCAGGTACGCGCCAGCGACCGGGTGTTCGAATCCATCGCGCCCCTGGCTCGCCTCGCAGGCTCGGCAGGCGTTCAGGAGGCGAACGATCTGGAGCGCTGGTGGCGCGACCTGCAGACGGCCATAACGCACATCTGCAACGTGCGCGATAGCGCTTACATAGCCTGGGGGCTCAAGGAATTCGGCGGCGACGTGCCTCCGGGCACGCTGTACTGATCGACCCGAGACGAAAGGAGCATCTCATGGCAGACGCAATGGTTCAGCGACTCGGTTACCTGGAGATCGGCGTATCGAGCCTCGCCGACTGGCGGGCGTATGCGGAGGACGTCCTGGGTGTCGCCTGCGTCGACGCTGGAGACGACCTCGACCTGCGCTGGGACGACGCATGCTGGCGGCTGCGCCTGGTGGGGTCGGGCGAGGACGACATCCGCTGCGCCGGCTTCGAGGTCGACAGCAGCGAGTCGCTGCAGGCGATCCGCTCGCGCCTGGAAGGTCAGGGCGTGGACGTGCACCAGGGCACGGCGGAGCAGGCCCTCTCACGCCAGGTCGATGAGCTCCTGATCTGCCGGGACCCCTTCGGTCTGGCCATCGAGATCTACACCGGCGACCGTGACATCGACGAGCCCTTCCGCTCCCCCAGAAACGTCGAGGGTTTTGTGACCGGCGATCAGGGGCTGGGCCACATGGTGCTGACGGTGGCCGATCGGCAGCAGGCGGAGTCCTTCTACATGCAGGGGCTCGGGTTGCTGCTCTCGGACCACATCCTGCTCGGTCCGCCCGGGCGCGAGCTCACCCTCACCTTTCTGCACTGCAACCCGAGGCACCACACGCTGGCGCTGGCGCCGGTGCCCGCACCCAAGCGCCTGAATCACATCATGCTGCAGGTCACCTCCCTGGACGATGTGGGTAGCGGGCTGGATGCCGCACAGGCAGCTGGTGTCACGATCTCGGCCTCGCTGGGCAAGCACAGCAACGACAGGATGATCAGCTTCTACATGGCGACCCCGTCCGGTTTCGACATCGAGTACGGTTACGGCGGCGTGGAAATCGACGATGCCACCTGGGTGCCGGCCACCTATCACACCACGAGCCTCTGGGGCCACAAAGGACTCTGAATTGAGGCCGCTCAGGCCCGGCGAGCTCTCCAGGTGGCTCGCGTCCATCGAAGAGACCATCTCGCCGCGGCCGGCGCTGGAGGGAAAGCACCGCACGGACGTGTCGATCCGGGCGCAAACGGGGGCTGAACCGAAGCGAGCGCAGGGCGGGACCCGGCAGCCACCAGGCTGCCGGGTTTCTGCACCGGACGGTCAGGCCGCACGGTCGACACCGACAAAGGCTTTGACCTGCGCGGGTGCGGGCTCGGCCGAGACCGGCGCCTCAGACACGTCCCTGAACAGAAGCATGTCCATCACCCGATCCGAGGCGCCGGTGTAGAACCCCGCCTCGATGCCGTCCACATCCCGCGGGTTGTGAAACGTGCCGAACAGCATGTCCCAGAGCGGGAGATTCGCGTAGTTGCCGCGGTGCCGGCCGCGGGCATGATGCACCACGTGGCTCTCCGGCCGCTGGATGAGATAGCCCAGCCAGTGCGGCGTGTGCACGTTCGCATGCTGGAACATGTTGTTGAAGGCGAGCCAGACCCCCCCGACGGCGCCGGCTTCCACGGTCAGCCCCAGCAACGGATAGAAGACCAGACTGCCGAAGGTCACGAACATGAACAGGTCGATCGGATGGCCGTAGTTGGCCCCGAAGGCGTCCATGGCCTCGACGCTGTGGTGCATCTGGTGACCCAGGCGCCACAGCCAGTTGAAGCGGTGCGCCGCGCGGTGGTAGACGTAATGGAAGAACTCATACACCACGATCCCCACGAGGGCGCCGAGTCCGGTACCCAGACCACTGCCATCCAGCAGATGGAAGTCCCCCAGCAGCGTACCCCAGAAGGTGGAGACCGCGATCGAAGCACCCACCAGCAGCACCGTGGCCACCGTCATCTTCGTCCGCCACCACCGTGGCTTTTCGTACACCCGGGCCTCGTGCACGAGCGCGAGCAGCAGAAATGCCGGCACGAACCCGAGGGACACATAGCTCAGTAAGTCGATCATCTTCCAGCTCCTTGATCTGATGAGCGCCGCGGCCCCCATGGCCGGCGGCGAGGTGGGCATGATTCCGGAGCGGGCCCCTAACTAACTGAAAAACAAGCTCAATTGTTCCGAAACTTTTCCGAAATTCGGCCGGCCGGTGCGGGTTTCGCCGGAAAGTCGCTACAATGCCGGCCCCCACGGAGCGACCGATGAACCTCCAGGACGGTTTCAACCTCGATCAGTGGACCATTCTTCCCCGCGAGGGCCGGATGCTGCGACGGGAGGAAACCGTACGCGTGCGCCCGAAGGCCATGGACGTGCTGTGCGCCCTGGCGGCCCGGCCCGGCGAGGTGGTGGAGCGCGAGGCGCTGCTGGCCGAGGTCTGGGGCCATACCGCCGTGACCGACGAGCCGCTCACCGCGACCATCGGCGAGCTGCGCCGCCTGCTGGGCGATCGCCGTGGTGATGCGCGCTTCATCGAGACCATTCCAAAGCGGGGTTACCGGCTGCTGGTCGCGCCGCGCGCCCTCGAAGACCCGCCGGCCTCTGCCGCCGGCGCGGGCGCGGTGCCCGTCATAGACACGGGCGCTACCCCTCCGCCAGCGACACGCAAGCGCCCGAGCCGCACCGCGGCCATCAGGCTTCTGGCGCTCGGCATTCTTGCGGTAGTTCTGATCTATGCCTCGGTCCGGCTCGTGCGCGACCCGGGCGCGGAGATCAACCCGGAATCCGTCGCCGTCCTGCCATTCACGGTGCAGAGCGAAGATGCCGCCGACCAGTACTTTGGCGACGGTCTGGCGCGAGAGATTCAGACCACGCTCACGGGTATCGAGGCGCTGCAGGTGGCTTCCGCCAACTCGTCCTTTCAGTTCCGGGATCGGCGCGCGGACCACCGGGCCATTCGCGACGCGCTCGGAGTAGCCGCCGCCCTCGACGGTGAGGTGCGGCGCATGGGCGACCGGATACGAATCCAGGTGCAGCTTCTGGACACGCGATCGGGCTTCAACCTCTGGGCGGAAACCTACGACCGGCAGATGGACGATGTCTTCTCCGTGCAGACCGAGATCGCCGGCGCCATCGCGGAACGGCTGTCCATCCGGCTGCTGGACCCCGGAACGCTCGCTGCCCGCGGACACAGCGCCGACGGTGTGGCCTACGACCTCTACCTGCAGGCGACCCATCAGTTCGAGCAGGCGCGCGCCGAGACCGACCTGCGCGCTGCACGGTCCCTGTTCGAGACCGCCGTCGGCCGGGACCCGACCTTCGCCCTGGCGCGCATCGGCATCGCCGAAACCACCACCCGGCTCGCGGACCTCACTTTCGAGCCCGTGGAGCCGGCCTACGCCAGGGCCCGCCAGGAAGTGCGTGCCGCGCTGGAAATCAGCCCCGACCTGGCGGACGGCTACTGGCTGCTGGGCTGGATCGCCCTCTACCACGACTGGGACTGGGAGACGGCCCTCTCGATGCTGCAGCAGGCGCTGGCGCTGCAGCCGGGCAACAGCCGGATTCTCATGGCGAACGCCGCCGCCCACTATCATCTGAATCAGCTCGACCGCTCGATCAGTCTGGCCGAGCGCGCCTGCCGGTTCGACCCGCTGCGCCCGGGTTGTCACCAGAACCTTGCGTACTTCAGCTTCGCGCACGGAGACCTGGACACCGCGGTCGCTGCCTTGGCCAGAGCCCTGGACCTGGCGCCCGACCTCCCCGGCGCTCATCTACTGAGGGCGCAGATCGAGCTCGCCCGAGGCGACCTCGCACGCGCGAGGACAGCCGCCGAGCTGGAGACCCATCCGGTTCTCTCCGCCATGGGTCGGGCCATGGTGGCACACGCCGAGGGAAACACGGACGCCGCCGACCGCGCGCTCGACGAGTTGGAGGCGCAACACGCGGAAACGGCCGCCTATCAGATCGCCGACGTCCACGCCTGGCGTGGTGACCGCGACGGCGCGTTCCTGTGGCTCGAGCGCGCGCTGGGCCAGCGGGACCCCGGCATGGCGGAGCTGCTGGTGGACCCGATCCTTCGGCCGCTGCGCGGAGATCCGGCCTATGCCGATCTGGCACGACGGCTGGGATTTCCCGCCGCGGCGATCGACGCAGCACGACAGTCGGCGGAAGGCTAGCTGCACGGCGCGCAGCGAGGCGCTGCGCGGACACATTCAGATCCGCGCGGACACGTTTTTCTCCCCACGGGTACATCCATATCCACATACCCGGAGTTATATTCTCATTTACTTATATACTCGTTGAGTTATATTGTCCTCATGGACGTTTTCGAGGCAGTGGCCGAACCTACGCGGCGCGCCGTTCTGGAGCTGCTGGCCGGCGGAGAGCGATCGGCCGGCGACCTCGTCGCGGCCTTTCCCGGGCTGACACAACCCGCCGTGTCGCGCCACCTGCGGATCCTGCGCGAATCCGAGCTGGTCGACGTGCGCGCCGAAGGTACGCGGCGCCTGTACTCTCTGAACCCCGCCGGACTCGCTGAACTCGACCGGTGGCTCGATACCTACCGGCACTTCTGGGGCGAGCGGCTGGATCATCTCGAAGCGCATCTGGACGCCAAGGCCGGCCGCGGCCGCCGGCGCACCGCCCGGCGGGCGGCGAAGTGACGCCTGCGGATGGCAGGCTGACGGTTACCGGCGAGGTCGCCGAGATTGCCTTCGACCGCCACCTCGCCCACCCGGTCGATGTCGTCTGGGCCGCATTGACCGCCGCGGCGGACCTCGCCATCTGGCTCGGTCCGGGCACGCTGGAGCCCCGAGAGGGCGGGCGGGTGTCGATCCGCACGGGTCCCTCCAGCCAACCCGGCCGGCAGCGAGTGATGTCCGGCCGGATACTCGCCTGGGACCCTCCCCATGTGCTGGAACACGAATGGCGTCAGCCCGGACTCGACGTCTCGGTCGTGCGCTACGAGCTCGAGCCCGTATCCGGTGGAACCCTCCTCCGGTTCACCCACAGGAGAAGCGTGAAGCCCGGCGCGACCGGTGGCCGGGCGGGTTGGCATGCCTATCTCGATCGTCTCGCGGCGCACCTCGATGGACGCCCGGTTCCCGCCTGGGCTCGGCGGCGCGCCGAGGTTCAGGACGCATACGGAGAGGCTCCAATATCTGGCGCCTGACAGAAGGAGAACTGCAATGCATACCGATACCGCGACCGTTCGCTACATGATCGACGACGTGCCGGCCGCAGTCGCTTTCTACACGGAGCACCTTGGTTTCACGCTCGAGTGGGATGCCTCGCCGGCATTCGCGTCGGTGGTGCGGGGACCGCTGCGACTGCTGCTGAGCGGCCCCGGGAGCTCCGGCGCCATGCCGATGCCCGACGGCAGCAAACCCCTGCCGGGCGGCTGGACGCGGATCCAGGTGCAGGTTGATGACATCGAGGGCGAGGTGGACCGTCTGCGTACCGCCGGGCTGACATTCCGAAACGACGTTCTCCGGGGCGTGGGCGGTGCCCAGATCCTGCTCGACGATCCATCCGGGAATCCCGTGGAGCTGTTCCAGCCCGCCTAGGCACGTCATCTGGCTCGGCGGCAGCTCCTTTGTTACTGTTCCGCGACGGTTTACAGGGGTGAGCGATGACCAATCGGCTACCGAGCGGAATGACGCTGCCTCAGCGGCTCAGCGATGTGGATGCCGGGTTCCTGACCCGTCTTCTCCATGCACACGGAGCCATCGCGCCCGAAAACAGAATCGTGGACGTCTCGGAATCCGATGTGGGGATGACGGCCGGCTACTTTTCCGCCATCAAACGCATGAAGTGCACCTACCGGGAGCCGACCGACGCCCCTTCCTCTTTCATCGTCAAAGCATGGCCCGACTTCGAGATGGCTCCGCCGGAGACCATCGCGGAGATGTTCGCGCGGGACATCAAAGGCTATCTCTTCGACGAGGATCGCTTCTATCCGAGGCCGCGGGTGTTCCTGGCGGACTTCGACAGCCGGCAGAACCGCTGGGCGCTCATCATGGAAGATGCCTGCACCTTTGCCGAGCAGAAGCTGCACGAGCAGGAGATGGGCATGGACGAGGTCGAGCGGATGATTCCCCGGCTGGTCGAGCTCGCCCTCACCTGGGAGGGATGCGACCAGGGCGGAAAGGCCCGGCAGCTCGATGCGCTGGACGTGGACCATTGGGCGTCCGACGCCAATCTCTCCACCTACCGGAACATCATGCCGGGTGGCGCCAGGCTGTTCGACATCGTGAGTGCCATGCCCGATTCTTCGCTCGTTCGAGGCAGAACCTGGGACAGGATGCTCGGGCCGGAATTTGCCGAGCTCTTCACCAGAAAACTGGACGCCTTCTACGGCGCCGTGAAGCCGGACAGCGGTGCCACCTGCACCCTCGCACACGGCGACCTGCGCGGCGACAACCTGTTCTTCTCCGAGCCCAGTGCGGCCTATCCCCACGGCTGGCTGACGATCGACTTCCAGCTGCTGTTCCGCGGTCCGGTTCCCTCCGACCTGGCCTACCTTCTCAACAGTGCTTCCGTCCTTCCGGAGGTCTACTCCGGAGACAATCGCGATCACGTGCTGAGATCGTTCTACGACGGTTTCATGGCCGGCACCCGCACCTATCCGGACTACACCTGGGATCAGTTTCTCGAGGAGTACGCGGTCATGTCGACGGTGCTCTTCGTGTACTTCGTCGGCTTTGGCGCGGCCGTCTATCAGGCGGCCCTGAACGATGAGCAACCCATGCGGGTGGAGCTTGGACCGCGAGGCGATACGGAGGCGGATCTGGCGGCGGACGAGCTTCGCAAGCGCATGTGGTGGCGCAAGACGTTCGCGAACTTCTCCACCACTTTCAAGGAATTCGGCCTGTATGACCGCCTGTCCGCGCTTCCCGAGAACACGTCTCACATGGGAGAGTGGTTCGAACCGCCATCCACACCCACCTGAGCAAGGTACTGACGCATGGGAGCACTGAAGCCGGCGCACGGCGGCGTCCTCAAGAACCTCTATCTGGAGGAAGACGAGGCCACGAGGGAAAAGGAACGGTCGCGGACGCTCAAGTCCTGGGACCTGACCCCACGCCAGCTCTGCGACGTCGAGCTCCTCCTCAACGGCGGCTTCTCACCACTCGAAGGCTTCCTCGGTCGCGCCGACTACGAGGGCGTGGTATCCGCCATGCGGCTGGCGGACGGCCTCCTGTGGCCCATCCCGGTCACGCTGGATGTCACTCAGGCGTTCGCCGACAGCGTGGCTGAGGGTGACGCCATCGCGCTGCGAGACCCGGAGGGCGTGCTGATCGCCACCCTGTCGATCACCGACAGATGGTCACCGGACCTGCGCGCGGAAGCCGATTCGGTGCTGGGCACGACCGACGACCTTCACCCCGAGGTCGACCGGCTGCTGCACCGGTCGGGCCCGGTCTATCTCGGCGGACCGCTGCGCGGCGTGGAAGCACCCATGCACTTCGACTTCACCCACATGCGCCACAGCCCGCGTGAGCTGCGGGAGCTGATGGCGAAGTGGAGCTGGCGCAAAGTCGTCGCCTTCCAGACCCGCAATCCGCTGCACCGGGCACATCAGGAGCTCACGTTCCGCGCCGCGCGCGAGATGGAGGCAAACCTCCTGCTGCACCCGGTCGTCGGCATGACGAAGCCGGGCGACATCGACTACTTCACACGCGTTCGCTGCTATGAACGGCTTCTCAAGCACTACCCGGACCAGACGACGACGCTGAGCCTGCTGCCGCTGGCGATGCGAATGGCGGGCCCGCGCGAAGCGCTGTGGCA